>JADFVY010000008.1 GCA_015222795.1 Pseudomonadota bacterium
AGCGGGAAGCACTCCTGCACCTGGCCGGTCGCGGTGACGGCGCATGTGTAATTTTTGCCCTGAAACTCGATCAGTAGCAGGAACCCGTTAAACCCCTCGCTGGACGAGGCGCGAATATTCCCCTTTGTAACAATCTCCACCGCTTCGTTGCCCTTCACGGGCCGATCCTGCGCCACCGCCGGCGCGTTCGAAGCGAACAATACAATGGCGGCGCCCACTGCCAGATACATTCTGCGCATGACTTCTCCCTTCATTGTTAGCCGGACGACGATACCACGAAACCAGCCCCCTCCCCAAAACGCAATCGACCGCAATTACCACTGTCGTTCAAACAGCGCTTCAAACGGTAGCCGCCTAGAACTCTCCACATCAACCGGCCGACGGATTGCCGGCGGGTAAACAGCAAATCAGGAGAGTTAGACATGACCACCGAAACCAAAGCCGTCCCCGCCCCGCGCAATGGCGTCGACACACCGAACCTTCTCGCGACCATCAATGCCGTCGCGGGTCAGCCGGAGTTGGCCAAATTCAAGTTCACCGCCACCAACCAGTGGGTCGAAGGCACCCACAGCCAGACCACGATGCTTAATTTCGAGGGCGCCGGCGGCGCGCACGAACATAAGAAAGCATACACGGCCGACGGCGATCATCCGGCCGTCCTGTGTGGCGCCGACAACGGCCCGACTCCGATTGAGTGGGTGCTGCATGCGCTCGCCTCCTGCATTACGGCGGGCATTGGCAACATCGCCGCGGTGCGTGGCGTGACCCTTTACGAGTTGGAGTCGGTCATCGAAGGCGATATCGATCTGCGCGGCATCCTTGGCCTTTCCGACGAGGTCCGCAACGGCTTCTCGAACATCCGCGTTAGCTTCAAGATCAAGGGCGATGCCCCCCAGGAGAAACTGGAGCAGATCGTCGAGCAGGGCCGCGCCCGTTCGGCTGTCTACGACATCGTCACCAACGGCCTACCCGTTAAAATTGATATCGACGCGACGAGCGCCGTCGAACAGGCGGCGTAGCCCACACATCTGGCGGGGGGTTGCCGGTTTCGGCCGCCACCCCCGCCACCCCCCTATTCCCAGGAGCAGTCCCATGAAGCGCACGGATGTCATTGTAATCGGCGGCGGCCAGGCTGGCCTCGCGATGAGCCGGCATCTTAGCCAGCGCGGCATCGATCATGTGGTTTTCGAGCGCCGCCGGCTGGCGGAGCGCTGGCGCAGCGAGCGCTGGGATTCATTGCGCCTGCTGACACCCAACTGGTTCAGCCGTCTGCCGGACTGGCGCTATCGCGGCGACGATCCCGACGGCTTCATGACCATGCCCGAGGTGGTGCGTTATTTCGAGGATTATGCGCGCGCCACATCGGCGCCGGTCGAGATCGATACCGAAGTCCGAAGCGTTGAGATCTTCGACGGCGGCTATCGCGTCATCACCGACAAGGACACTTGGTTTACACGCGGCGTGGTGATTGCGACCGGCGACAACAATACGCCGCGGGTTCCCGAGATGGCGATATCAATGTCGCCCTCGATCCATCAGATCGTCCCGTCCGCCTACAGGAACCCCGGCCAGTTGCCCGAAGGCGGCGTGCTGGTTGTCGGCGCCTCGGCGTCGGGCGTGCAGCTGGCCGACGAGATCCATACCTCGGGCCGACCCGTTACGCTGGCGGTCGGCAAGCATACGCGGCTGCCGCGGTTCTATCGCGGGCGCGACATCGTCTGGTGGATGGACCGTACCGGCATTCTGGACGAGACCACGGGCCAGGCGCGCGACCTGGAACGGTCCCGCCGCGAACCTTCCATGCAACTGGTCGGCAGCCCGGACGGCCACTCGATTGACCTGGCGCGCCTGGCGGGCGAGGGCGTGCGGATCGTCGGCCGGGCGCATGAAGGTGAGGGTGGGCGGATCCATTTCGCCGGCGACCTGCTGGAAACCACCAGCGCGGCCCGCGATAAATTTGCGCGCATGAAAAACCGGATTGACGATTTCGCCACCGATCACGGCATGGATCGCGAGGACGGCGGTACGGAGGCGATTGCGCCGGTCATTTTCGACAGCCCCGAACAGACAATCGACCTGAAGGCGGAAGGGATATCCACGATCCTCTGGGCGACCGGGTTCACGCGCCGCTATCCCTGGCTGAAGGTCCCGGTGATCGACCCCCGCGCCGGTATCCTGCACCGCGACGGCGTGACCGCGGCGCCGGGGCTCTGCGTCCTGGGCCTGCAGTTCATGCGGCGGCGTAAATCCACATTCATCGACGGGGTCGGGGACGATGCCGCGTATCTGGCCGATCACATGCTGGATCATCTCGACGCGCGCCACGCAGTGGCCGCCTGACGACAGGGAAATGACCATGACAACCCACAAACCCGGACCCTGGCGCCACTATGACGCCATCATCGTCGGCGCGCGTTGCGCCGGCGCCGCGACCGCCATGCTGCTGGCCCGCCAGGGGCTGGACGTGCTGGTGGTCGAACGCGGCGAGTATGGCAGCGATGCGCTGTCGACCCATGCGCTGATGCGCGGGGCCGTTATGCAGCTTCAAGACTGGGGTTTGCTCGATGCCGTCAAGGCGTCCGGCGCCACGCCGGTGACCAGGACCAGCTTCCATTATGGTGACGAGCGGGTCAATGTCCGCATCAAGTCCGAATATGGCGTCGACGCGCTCTATGCGCCGCGTCGCAAATTTCTGGACCGCATCCTGGTCGACGCCGCGCGCCAGGCGGGCGCCCGCTTCCACTTCGGCTGCATAATCGATGACCTGACGCGCTCGGCCGACGGCGCGGTGAGCGGCGCTCGCCTGCGCGATGAATTCGGCCGGATCGAGGAGATTTCGGCCGGCATCGTGATCGGCGCCGACGGCGCTCGCTCAACCGTCGCCCGCTCGGTCGGCGCGGAAACCCTTGTAGAGGGCCAGTCGGCCACCGCCGTGGTCTATGGTTACTTCCAGGGGCTGCCGGACGAGGGATACCGCTGGGGATTTGCCCCCGGCATGGCCTCCGGCGTCATCCCGACCAACCACGGTGCGACCCTGGTTTTCGCCGGCGTGCCCTCCGCAAAATACCGTGAAACCTTCGCCGGCGACCTGGCGGGCGGATTTGGCCGGGTCCTGGCGGCGCAGTCCCCGCAATTGGCGGATCAGGTGCGCCAGGCCCAACCGATGGAGCGTCTGCGCGGTTACACCGGCCTGCCCGGTTTCATGCGCCTGCCATACGGACCCGGCTGGGCGCTGGTCGGCGACGCCGGTTATTTCCGCGATCCCATAACCGCCCATGGCATCACCGACGCCCTGCGCGATGCCGCCCTGTTGTCGCGGGCGGTGGTATCCGGGCGTGAATCCGGCTTTGCGGAATACCGATATCTGCGCGACGCACTATCACGCCCGTTGTTCGACGTCACCGAGGCAATCGCGTCCTTCGACTGGACCCTCGACGAGGTAAAACGCCACCACATCGCCCTGAATGCAGCGATGAAAGTCGAGACCGCGGTGATGTCCAGGCTGGGCGCCCGGCTGCCGGTCGTACCGCGCCGGATCGAGGCCGCCGCCTGATACCAAGCGGCGCTGATAAAGACTCATGTGATGGGGCTTCGCGGCCCGCCGGGCAGGCGCGGTCCGCGGAGCGATGCTCGGCCATCGGTCAAGGGCCGCAACGCACCCGGCGGGCCGCGAAGCCCCACCGGAGGCCGGGTTCCCGTGGCCGCTCGCGGCGTCGCGTTACGCTTATGGCGCCCGCGCCACGGCGCGAAACGCTCCTGACGAGCAGCCACGGGAAACCGGTCACATGGGTCTTTATCAGCGCCGCTTGGTATAACTGTTGGCATTATGGCTACCGCGACCGGCAGGCCGCGCCCACGCCTATCGACAGAGCCACAATCGTGGACGGCGGGGCGTTCATGAAGGATGTGGCCAGGTCGTCCCCGATAGACACCACCTACCCGCTTTGCCCTTACTCTTATCTCCGCTATGCTGCTTCAAACGGAAGGCAGTTACGCATGATGGGCGAGCCGGGCTGGATACGGGAAGCGGAAACTGACGGGCGACTGGTGGTGTCGGCCGGCGGGGGCTGGACCGTGTCCGGGGCCGGGACGCTGGAGGGGCTGGTGGCGGCGCTGAAGCCGGGGGCGGCGCGCGAGGTCGCGTTCGATCTATCCGGGATTTCGGCGCTGGATACGGCCGGGGTGTGGCTGTTGCGCGATGCGGCGCGGCGCTACGAAGAGGTCGGGGCGAGCCTGTCCTGGGAAGGCGTCGCCGAGCGCTTCCAGCCGCTGTTCGAACTGGTCGAGGCGAACGAGGGGCATAAGCCGGAGCAGCCGCGCCATGTCAACGGGCTGATCGCGGCGATCGAGCGGCTGGGCGAGACCTCCGTCGAAGGCTGGCACGAGGCGAAGGCGCTGGTCTCGTTCATCGGGCTGGCGACCATTACTGGCC
>JADFVY010000421.1 GCA_015222795.1 Pseudomonadota bacterium
AACTGCCGGATATCGACAAGGGCACCGCCGTGCCGGAAAAGACCGCCGACGGCAAGGACGGCATCGCGCTGACCTATACGATCAGGCCGGATGCGGTCTGGGGCGACGGCACGCCGGTCACCACGAAGGATGTGTTGTTCACCTGGGAGGTCGGGCGGCATCCCAAGACCGGCGTGGCCAGTTCGGAACTTTACGAGCGCATCACCGCGATCGACGCGGCCGACGACAAGACCTTCACCATGCATGTCAACAAGCGCACCTGCGACTATCAGGGCATCAACGATTTCGATGTGCTGCCGGCGCATATCGAGGCGCCGAACTTCGCCGAGCCGGCGGAATACAAGAACCGCAGCGCCTATGAGACGGACACCACCAACCCGGGCCTGTGGTTTGGCCCCTACCGGGTGACCGAGGTCTCGTCGGGATCGCATATCGTGCTGGAGCCAAACCCGACCTGGTGGGGCGCGAAACCGCATTTCAAGCGCATCATCGTCAAGGCGGTGGAGAACACCGCGGCGCTGACCGCCAACCTGCTGTCGGGCGACCTGGACATGATCGCCGGCGAACTGGGCCTGACACTGGACCAGGCGCTGGCCTTCGAAAAGCGCAGTGGCGGTGATTTCGAAATGCTCTATAAATCCGGCCTGATCTACGAGCATATCGACCTGAACCTGGACAACCCGATGCTGGCCGACCGGCGGGTGCGGCGCGCCCTGGTCCATGCCATCGACCGCGACGCCATCAGCCAGCAGCTGTTCGACGGCAAGCAGCCGCCGGCCCATGGCCAGACCAACCCGCTGGACCGGGTTTATTTCGACGGCATCCCGAAATATGCCTTCGACCCGAAACAGGCCGCCGCGCTGCTGGACGAGGCCGGCTGGAAAGCCGGCGAAGGCGGCATCCGCCGGAACGACAAGGGCGAGCCGCTGCGCATGGAAATCATGACGACGGCCGGCAACAAAACGCGTGAGTTGGTCGAGCAGGCGCTGCAGAGCCAGTGGCGGCAGGTCGGCATTGACATACGCATCCGCAACGAACCCCCGCGTGTGTTCTTCGGCGAGACCGTCAGCAAACGCAAATTCACCGCCATGGCCATGTTCGCCTGGATTTCCTCGCCGGAGAATATCCCGCGCTCGACCCTGCATTCCGACGAAATTCCCACGGCGGACAACGGATGGGGCGGCCAGAACTATACCGGCTTCCGCAACGATAAAATGGACGAGGTGCTCGACAAACTGGAGGTCGTCTGCGAGGCCGCGCCGAATCAGGTCTTGTGGAACCAAATGCAGACTCTCTACGCCGAGGAACTGCCGGCCCTCCCGCTCTATTTTCGTGTCAACGCCTTCATTCTGCCGAAATGGCTGAAAGGGGTGACTCCCACCGGGCATCAATATCCGACGAGCCTGTGGGTCGAGAACTGGGCGGCGGAATAGGCGGCGCGGTCGGGACCCGCCATGCTGCGCTTCGCCGTAATCCGGCTGACCGAAAGCCTGATCGTCCTGCTGCTGGTTTCCTTTGCGGTCTATGGGCTGATCGGGCTGATGCCGGGCGATCCGATCGACATCATGGTGCAGTCCGACCCGGACCTGACACCGGCCGACGCCACGCGGCTGAAGGCGTTATACGGGCTGGACCGCCCGATTATCGAGCGTTACGGCAACTGGCTTTCCGCCGCGATGCAGGGCGATTTCGGGAATTCGCGGGTGACCAAGCGGCCGGTTATGGAAATGCTGTGGCCACGGCTCGGCAACAGCCTGCTGCTGCTGGGGATAAGCACCCTGCTGGCGCTGGTTATCGCCATTCCGATCGGCGTTTACGCGGCGGCGCGGCCTTATTCGCTGCCGGATTATCTCGTCAATTTAAGCTGTTTCGCGGGAATTTCAGTGCCGCCCTTCTGGCTGGCCCTGCTGATGATGATCCTGTTTTCGGTGACGCTGGGCTGGTTGCCGGCGGGCGGCATGGGGCCGGTTGGTGACGATTCCTGGGCGGCCCGCCTGCCCTATCTCGTGCTTCCCGTGCTGACGCTGACCATCGTCAGCATCGGCGGCTATACGCGCTTCATGCGCGCCAGCATGCTACAGACCCTGCGCCAGGATTTCATCCGTACCGCGCGCGCCAAGGGGCTGGGCGAGACGCGGATAGTCTGGGGACACGCACTGCAAAGCGCGATCATGCCGCTGGTCACGGTGCTGGGCCTGAGCTTCGGGGCGGTATTCTCGGGCGCGTTGATTACCGAGATCATGTTCGCCTGGGCCGGCATCGGCCGCATGATCTACGATGCAATTCTGGCCAGCGACTATAATCTGGCGCTGGTCGGCCTGCTGTTCGCCACCGCCATGACGCTGGTAGGCAACCTGCTGGCCGACATCGCCTATGTCTGGCTGGACCCGCGGGTGAGTTTCCAAAGTCTGGAGGCGGGCCGATGAGCAGTATCGCCGACTTATACCAAGGAGCGATGATAATGACCCATTTGATGGCGCGCGGCGGCCCGCCGGGCAGGCGCGGTCCGCGGCGCGATGCTCCCGCATCGGGCAAGGGCCGCAACGCACCCGGCGAGCCGCCGCGCGCCACCGAAGGCCGGTTTCCCATGACCGCTCGCTGCGTTGCGGTCAGCTTGTGGTGCGCGGCACCACGGCGCAAACCGCGCCTGACGGGCGAACAAGAGAAACCGGTCAAATGAGTCATTATCATCGCTCCTTGGTATTAACGCCACGGGGCGCCCCGCGCGGGATGGCCGCCCGCATGGCGCGGCGGTTCATGCAGCATCGCCTGGCCCTGGCGAGCCTTATACTGCTGGTTATTCTCGGGCTATTGGCCATCGCCGCGCCGCTGGTGGAATACGCGCTGGGGGTGGACGCCAACATGGCCAACCTGTTCGGACGCTTCGCCCCGCCGTCTTTCGAACACCCGCTGGGAACGGACGAGTTGGGGCGCGATCTTTTGGTGCGGCTGCTGTACGGCGGGCGGGTTTCGCTGGCGGTGGGGCTGTCGGCGGCGGTGTTCGCGGCGGTGATCGGCACCAGCCTGGGACTGCTGGCCGGTTATTTCGGTGGCCGGCTGGACGCCTTCGTTATGCGCTTTACTGACGGGGTGATCGCCCTGCCGCTGCTGCCGCTGTTGATCGTGCTGGCCGCCGTCGATCTGGAGAAGGTGGGCGTGCCGGCGGAACTGGCGCAGTCCGAGGACATCAGCCTCTACCGCATCATCGTCATCGTCGCCCTGTTCGGCTGGACCACGGTGGCGCGGCTGGTGCGGGCCGAGGCCCTGCGCATCCGCTCGCGAGAATTCGTCACCGCCGCCCGGGCCATGGGCGCCGGGCACGGGCGCATAATGATCGCCCATATCCTGCCCAACGCGGTCTCGCCGATCATCGTCGCAACAACGATGTCAGTCGGCGGCCTCATCCTGTTTGAGTCGATTCTCAGCTTCCTGGGCCTCGGCATCCAGCCGCCGGTGGCGAGCTGGGGCAACATGCTGACCAACGCGCAGGAGCTGATCTGGAACACACCCATGCTGGCGGTATGGCCGGGACTGGCAATCTTCGTCACCGTCATCGCCTTCAACTTCCTCGGCGACGGCCTGCAGGACGCGTTGGACCCACGGGCGGTGGAGTGAGGGGATTTCAGCTTTCTTAATTATTAGGCGCCAGGATCGGCCCCTATGGCTGAAACTAACGAAAAACTTCCCGCCTGTTATTTCTGCGAATATGATGATCGGGGTTTCCCCTGCAGAAACGATGATGGAACTCTCAATATGGATCGGCTGGCCAAAGCGTCGCTCGTTATTTGCCAGGAAAAATCCGGTACACCCCTGTACAAAGAGAATTTCTGGTCGTCTTTTTGCGAAAAAGAAATCGTGAGAGAAGCGCCCGAAACGGCATTTCAATTCATCGTTTATGCGCTCCCGATGTTCAAGACGAACCGCGAAATCGCGGTGCTGGCGGCGGGCCCTCTTGAGGACTTGGTCGTTGCGCACGGTGAACAAATGATCGACGCAATCGAGCTTGAGGCATCGAAAAACGAAAGGTTCCGAATTTTGCTCTCGGGAATCTGGGGAGAGGCTCGCACGAACCCGGAAGTATGGCGAAGAATCCAGGTGGCGGTTGGAGACGGGCCACATATCGACGACGATCATAGAACGCCCCAAGGCTCACGCAAATCCGATAGCGGCGCATAGCTACGACGGAAGGAAATCATGCCGAAATATGCCTACAAGGATGTAATAGCGATCCTTCTGGAACATTTCCCCGAATTCACGGAAACGGAAAACTTCAAGCATGGGGTCTTCCCGGAAATTACCTATTCGGTCTGGGGCGCGTTCGGGCAATATATCACCGACTATATGCTCAAACTGCCGGCTTCGGAACTGGACAGCGACGAGCTTGTGGCCCGAACATTCGATCTCGCCAATGAACTCCTGGATTCCGGCGACGATGAAACGCAAACTATTGTCGTCATTGAATTATTCGAAAACTTCTATTCCTATCGCAAGACCCTAAATCTGGCCCGCCGGAAACTGCTCCCAAGGCACCTGCATTGGCTGGAAAAACAAGGCCAGTGGATTTCCACGTCCGATCAGAACCTCGAAAATGAACCGGGCGAAGATTAAACCCGGAACACGCCCCGATGCTGGCGGTATGGCCGGGCCTGGCAATCTTCGTCACCGTCATTGCCTTCAACTTCCTCGGCGACGGCCTGCAGGACGCGCTTGATCCGCGGGCGGTGGAGTAATACCAAGGCTCGCTGATAAAGACTCATGTGACCAGTTTCCCATGGCCGCTCGCGGCGTTGCGCTCCGCTTATGGCGCGCGCACCACGGCGCGAAACGCGCCTGACGAGCGGCCATGGGAAA
>JADFVY010000422.1 GCA_015222795.1 Pseudomonadota bacterium
GGGCGGGCCTGTATTATTGTATTATTGCCGCCCGTAACCCGCTGAAACTAAAAAGGAACAAGGATTTCCCGGGCCAGTAAATCTATTCCCACAGGATGCCTGAACAGGTTCGCTTTGCGTCTATTTTCGCGAGCTCGATGCTGTCAAAGGCGCCGGACTCGGAGCTGTTGCGCCCTGGGCTGGCTGGAGTGAAAAACTTCAGGTAGTAAAAGTCGCCCTCCCGATCCTCGCGGACTTCAACCGGGTCTTCGTAATCGCCGCTGCCATACGCGATATTCCGCCGCACGATTTGAACAGCGCATTCAATCGTATCGTCGTACAGCCATTTTCCAACAGCCACCAATTTTTCATCCGTGTCGGGATTCGCCATTCGATTGTCGTGGTCTGTTAACCTGAAATTGAACTATATCAGGGAGTTCGGGAGACATAGTACTTAATTATCGATCGGCAAATCCCATATAGGCGTTGTATCCCGATGACACCGCCGGGGGCCGCAGGACAGGAATGAAACACCGCAAGTCCGACACCCTGATCGAAGACGCGATGATCGCCGCCACGGCCCTGGCGCACGACCTCACCCTGGTGACCCGCAACGTCGCCGATTTCGAGAGCCTGGGCCTGACCGTGATTAACCCGTTCGGGAAGGGGCGGTAGCAGGGGGGGGCCCCGCTCACCCCTCATAATCGCTGGACAACGGCGGGCCTTCGTGGCCAAGTAGTGGATTGTCGTTCAGGCTCGCCCCGGGGCGGACCGCGGGAGGCGGGCCTGTGGTTGTCAGTGCAATCTTTCGGGAGGGTGGATCATGCGCGTCATATTGGCGGCTCTGCTCGCGCTGCTTGTCACGTTCGGGGCTCGGGCCCGGGACCTCGATCCCCATGTCGCCGAAGCCGAGATTGTCCTGCAGCAACTGCGCGGCACGATGATGGCGGAGCTAAAGCTTGCACTGGCGATGTCCCCCGCCGAGGCCGTCGCCCTCTGCCCGCACCTCGCGCCCGAGATAAAAGAGCAGATCGCGGAAGAAACCGGCTGGCAGGTGCGGCGTGTGGCCCTGCGGGTGCGCGATCCCGTGAACCGCCCAAACGAGCGAGAGCGCGGAATTCTCCTGGGCTTTGAGGCCAGGTTGGCCGCCGGGCAGTCCATGCGGCTTCTGCGCGCCGACCGCGTTGTCGAACTACAGGGGCGGCGCCACATCCTTTTCATGCAGGCCATCCCGACCTTCGACACCTGCCTGATCTGCCACGGCCCGGATCTCGATCCGGAGGTCCACCGGGCTGTCCGCGAACTCTATCCCGAGGACGAGGCCACGGGCTACTCGGTGGGGGACATCCGGGGCGCCTTCGCCCTCTACAAGCCCCTGCCCGAGAGCGAGGAGCCGAGCGTCGCCACGCCGGTGGCGCCTCCCAAACCGTTGCTCGAGCGCCTTGACTACAGGCCGGGAAAGCGCGCGGGGGCAGTCGGCGACGCCGCCACGGGCGCCGCGGCCTTCGAACGCAATTGCAGGCACTGCCATGCGCCCGACGACCTTGCCAGGCATCTGTTTGCGCCCGAGGCACCCCCCGCGGATGAGAGGGATCTCTGCCTTTTCCTCGATACCCACGGCGCCAGGGAGGAACAGGGCGCTTGCGACATCGTCGCGTTCCTCCAGGACCTGGCGCTCTTCCTGGCCGAGACGGGGCAGTAGTCCCGGACAGAGGGCGGCGGAGACAGAGGGCCGCGGAGGCAGAGGGCGCGGCGGCAGAGGGCGCGGCGGCGGCCACCGGGATTCTTGAAACATGCGCCGGGATCGGGTGCGCCGTGCCTCAGCCGAGATACCCCTGCCAGGACAGAAACCCGCCCAACGCCGCCATCAACAGGGCGGGCGCGGTGGTTATCCAGGATTTTTCCAGCATCGCCTCGCCGACCTTTTTCATCGCGCCGGGCAGGGCTATGCGGGCGATGCCGGCCAGGATGGCGATCCAGCCGATCAGGGTTAGGATCACGCGCCAGTCGGCCGCCCAGATATTGTGGGTGGCGACGATGGCCAGGCCCACCGGCAGGGTGATGACGCCGGACAGGAAGATCAGCGCCTCGCTGTCGAGGAATTCACGGCCGATCCGGCGCATGCGCGCGGGGTTCGACGCCACGAACAGCCCCATGACCAGAAACATCGGCCCCACCAGTTTCGCCAGCAATATCGAAGTCGCCATTATACGGTCCTCCATGGTTGCGAAATTGCAGGAGCCATATAACCATTTGGGGATGTTGCCCCGTATTTTCAATACAAATCGCGCTCCGGGCGGGCCGTTGAAGCAGGCTGAAACCCGCGGAAATCCCCTTTGCATGGGGTCGTTTTTTGAATTGTCACGCCAGGCGGGCGCCACCATCGCCCGCCGCCTGCCTCAGCGCAGCACGAAGACCGAGCAGGTGGCGTGGCGGACGACGCGGGCGGCGTTGCTGCCCAGCAGATAATCGGCGACGCCGGGTTTGTGGGATTCGAGGAGGATCAGGTCGGCCGGGATCTTGTCGGCGAGCGCCAGTATTTCCTGGTAGATCTCGCCGAACCGCACCGTGCAAGCGATTTTGCCGGCGCCGATGTCAAGGCCCGCGGCTATGGCCTCGAGCTGTTTCCCGGACTCGACCGAGGCCAGTTTTTCATAGCCGCTTTCCAGATACTGGGAAACGATCGGCGGCGCCGCCGGTATGACGTGCAGCAGATGGAGGTCGGCATTGTTCGCCCTGGCGATGTCGCCCGCCGCCTGGAGCAGCCGGTCCGGCGGTGTTTCGTGTTCGAGGTCGATGGCGACGATAATCCGGCTGAACATCGGGTGGTGGTCTATATCAGGCATATTGCACCCATGGGACGGTCTTGCGAGGTCTTCCGGCAAGGCGCGGGTCGCGCCGCGATGCCGGGCATCGCAA
>JADFVY010000423.1 GCA_015222795.1 Pseudomonadota bacterium
GGGGGCCGTGGAATTGTAGACCGAGGTCGGCAGCCCGCTAATGGTGACAGCAGCCCGCTAATGGTGACAGTATACCTTTTCCCGCGTTACGAATGGTTGGTTACGCGGGATGTTTGGAGGGTACTCACAGGCTATCCGGTTTGGTTCGGTTTGTTTGTGCGCCCTCAGGTGCCGGGCGGGCGCATCCGCGCCCTTGGCTCCTCGCATAAGCTCGGGCGCGCGGTCGCGCTTATCCGCCCCGGTTGGGGGGCGGTTTGTTTGTTGCGCCCTCAGGCGCCGGGCGGGCCGCTTCCGCTCGGGGCACGCACCCGCGCGCCCCGGGCCAATCAATTCTATTGGCAAGCGGCCGCCGCTCGCATATCGTGACAGGCAACAGAATATCCTGGCAGTCACGGCATCAGGGACGGGGCAATAACATTGGGCGATACGAATAAGGCCGGGAACGGCACCGCATCCACCACCGGCGATGGCCGGGCTGCTGTCGATGTCCGGGGCGTCACCAAGGTGTTCGGCGGCGGCGAGGATCGCGTCGTGGCGCTGGACGATGTTTCCGTCACCATCCGCGAGAACGAGTTCTTTACCCTGCTGGGCCCGTCGGGCTGTGGCAAGACCACGCTGTTGCGGCTGATCGCCGGGTTCGACCATCCCACCGCCGGCGGCATTCTGCTGGACGGCGCCGACATTTCGGCCCTGCCGCCTTATCGGCGCCCGGTCAACACGGTGTTCCAGAACTACGCCCTGTTCCCGCATATGACGGTGGCCGACAATATCGGCTTCGGGCTGAAGATGCAGGACAAGCCGAAGCCGCAAGTTGACGCGGCGGTCGACGAGATGCTGCGGCTGGTGCGCATGGAGGAATTGAAAAACCGCCAGACCAGCCAGATTTCCGGCGGCCAGCAACAGCGCGTGGCGCTGGCCCGGGCGCTGGCGCCGCACCCCAAGGTGCTGTTGCTGGACGAGCCGCTTTCGGCGCTGGATCTGAAACTGCGCAAGGAAATGCAGATCGAGCTGAAACGGCTGCAGCACGAGACCGGCATCACCTTCGTCTTCGTCACCCACGACCAGGAAGAAGCACTGACCATGTCGGACCGGGTCGCGGTGATGAACCAGGGCCGTATCCTGCAGATCGGCTCGCCGCGCGATATCTACGACCGGCCGGCAAAACGCTTTGTGGCGAACTTCATTGGCGAGACCAATTATATCGAGGCCGAGGTCGTTTCCGCGACCGAGGGCGAGGCGACGGTAAAGCTGCTGTCGGGCGCCATCGCGAAGGCCACGGCCCCCGCCGGCTGGACGCCCGAAGGCGCCGTGACCATCGTCGTGCGCCCGGAACATGCGCGTCTGGGCGCCGTTGGCGCTGACGCGCCGTTGAGCGGGCGGCTGGAAAACATCGTCTATTTCGGCACCGACACCCACTACCATTTGCGACTGACCGACGGCGGACCCTTCGTGGTGCGCATGCAGAACGTCCGCGGCAACGAGGAGGATTTCCACGTCGGCGACGAGCTGCCGGTGGAGATCGGAAAGAACGCCATGCAGATCCTGAGGGATTAGGGATGTCCGCGAAAGACAACGCGCCGGGCGCGAACGGCAACGGCGAACGGGCCGGCCGCGCGGCGGCGCGCCTGGCGACGCGGAACCGCTGGCTGCTGCTGATGCCCTCGATGACGATCATCGCGCTGGCCGCCGCCGGGCCACTGTTGATCGTGCTGGTCTATTCGTTCCTGCAGAAGGGCAACTACGCCGGGGTGATCTGGGAATTTTCGGGCGAGGCCTGGTTCAATGTGTTCCTGGAACGCGACATGTTCGACGATACGCTGTCCTTCGCCGACGCACATCTGTCGATTTTCCTGCGGTCGGTGCGCCTCGCCTTCATGGCAACCGCGATGGCCTTTTTCGTCGGTTTCCCGACGGCCTATTTCATCGCCACGCGGCCGGTGCGCAGCCGCAATATCTGGCTATTCCTGATCACCATTCCGTTCTGGACCAACCTGTTGATCCGCACCTTTGCGATCATGGAGATCCTGCGCAACGAGGGCGTCGTCAATGTGGTGCTGATCTCGGCCGGCATCGTCGATGAACCGATCCAGATGCTCTATACGGACTTCGCCATTTCCGTCGGGCTGCTATACGTCTATCTGCCGTTGATGGTGCTGCCGCTGTATGCCAGCATCGAGAAGCTGGATTTCAGCCTGGTCGAGGCCGGCTATGACCTCTACGCCACGCGATGGAAGGTGCTGCGCCATGTGATCGTGCCGCTGGTCAAACCGGGCATGATCGCCGGCTCGATCCTGGTCTTCATTCCCGCTATGGGCGCCTATGTCACGCCGCGCGTGCTGGGCGGCGGTTTGAACATGATGCTGGGCAATCTGATCGAGTTCCAGTTCGGGCAGGGGCGGAACTGGCCGCTCGGCGCCTCGCTGTCGCTGACCCTGATGGCGCTGGTCATGGTCGCCCTGATGGTCTATGTGCGGGCCACCACCAGCCGGAGCACCGGGCATGGCTGAACTGTTCGCCCGCCGCCCCTTTTCCGTGCGCGACCAGCGCGGTTTCACGACCATCGCCATGCTCTGCTTCGTGATGCTTTACGGGCCGATGATTACGCTGGTGATCTATTCCTTCAACGATGGCAATTCAGTCGCCGTGTGGGAGGGGTTTTCCTGGCGCTGGTACGAGGCCGCCATCAATAACCGCCAGATCCAGCGGGCGACGGTGCGCTCGCTGCAGGTCGCCGCCTTCGCTACCATCGTGTCGACCACCGTCGCGACCATGGCGGCGCTGGCGACCACGCGCACACGGCCCTTCCGGGGACAAGGGCTCGTCTACGGGCTGATCAACCAGCCGCTGATGGTGCCGGAAATCGTTACCGCCGTGGCGCTGCTGATGTTCTTCGCCATCATCAAGGGGGCAACCGGATATACCGGCATGGGGTATCTTCTGGCAGCCCATGCCGCATTCTGCATACCTTTCGCCTACATGCCCATTCGCGCCCGGCTGGAGGATATGAGCCTGACCCTGGAGCAGGCGGCGGCCGACCTCTACGCCACCCCATGGCGAACCTTCCGTTATGTCACCCTGCCATTATTGCTGCCCGGCATCATGGCCGGCGCGATGCTGGCCTTCGTGATCTCGCTCGACGACGTGGTGATAACGCTGTTCGTCGCGGGCCCGGGCCAGGACACGCTGCCGCTCTACGTAATCGGCCAGTTGCGCCGCATCGTGACCCCGGAAATGAACGCGGTCTCGTCGCTGTTCCTGCTCGCCTCGGCGCTGCTCGTCACCTTGTTCTTCTTTCTCAGCCGGAGGAAGAAGTAGTATATTTACCAGTGGTCTAACTCAAAAGGGAGAATGCAAATGAAACGACTCATTATTGGTATGCTGGCCACGGCAGGGATGCTGTTGCTGGCCTTGCCGGCCAACGCGGGCGGCGAACTTAATATCTTCAACTGGGGCAACTATACCAACCCCAAACTGATCGAAAAATTCGAGGCCGAGCACGGCGTCAAGGTGACGCTGTCGGACTACGACTCGAACGATTCCATGCTGGCCAAGATCAAGGCCGGCGGCCATGGTTACGATATCGTCGTGCCTTCGGACTACATGGTGAAGGTGATGATCGGCGAGGGGCTGCTGCTCGAGACCAAGCCCAACCAGATGTCGAACTTCAAGAACATGACCAAGCAGTGGCAGGAGGTCTATTTCGACAAGGGCCGGAATTACTCGGTGCCCTGGCAGTGGGGCACCACCGGCGTCACCGTCAACACCAAGACCTACGGCGGCGACATCAATACCTGGGCCATGGTGTTCGATCCCCCCGCCGAGCTGAAGGGCAAGATCAACGTCGTGCCGGAAATGAACGACGTCATAAACGCGGCCTTGTATTTCAAGGGCTTCCCCACCTGCAACAGCGACAAGGCGCAGCTCAAGGAAGTCAGCGAGATGCTGGTGACGGCCAAGAAGGACTGGCTGTCGATGGAATACGGCAATGTTGAGCGTTTCGGCAAGGAAGACATCCACGCCGGTGTCAACTGGAACGGCGCCTCGATGCGCGCGCGTCTTGCCAATCCGGCCATCGCTTATGGTTATCCCAAGGAAGGCATGAGCACCTGGATGGACAATGCGGTGGTGCTGAAGGACGCCAAGAACGCCGAGAACGCCGCGCTGTTCCAGAACTTCGTCATGGATCCGGAAAACGCCGCGATGATCTCCGATTTCGCGAAATACGCCAACGGCATTGACGGCAGCGAGAAGTTCCTGCCCGCCGATTTCGCGGCGGCGCCGGAAATCGCGACGCCGGACTGGTACAAGCCGGCCTTCGTTCCGCCCTGCCCGCAGGAAGTGAACGAGATGTACACGAAAATCTGGACCAATCTCCTGAAATAGGAGGCGACGACAAGGCCCGGGGGCGATATCGCTCCCGGGTTTGTTTTTTATCGGAAGGTGCCGCACTTTCATGACCTCAACAGGCATCATGCGGGGCTTCCCGGTTCCACCGGACGGGCGCGTGCCCCGCCAGGACTGGGACCGCGCGCCCTGGAACCGCTGGTCTTTCCAGCATGTCCGCGAGATTCTGCCGACCGCCGAGGTCTGGCGTGGCGACGGGCCGGTCTGGCGGCTGCCCGCCGAAACCCGCGACATGCACGCACTGGCCTTCACGGCGGATGGCGGTGTGGAAAGTACAATCGGCCAGTGGCTGGCGGATGATTTCACCGACGGATTCATCGTCCTGCACCGCGGGACTATCGTCTTCGAACGCTATATGAACGGCATGACGGAACGCACGCTGCATCTGTCGCAGTCGGTCGCCAAATCCTTTACCGCCACGGTTGCGGGTATTCTCGTTGGCCGTGGCCTTATGGACCCCGACAGCCCGGTCACTGAATATCTGCCCGAGTTGAAGCGCACCGCCTGGAAGGGTGCGAAACTGCGCCACGTGCTGGACATGACCAGCGGCGTGCGCTTCGTCGAGGATTACGAGGCGCCGGATTCCGATATTGCGCTGACCGACATTGCATCCGGCTGGAAGCCGAAGCGGGGAAGGGGCCGCGCGCCCGCCTGCATCTGGGACCAGATCATGGGGCTCAAGGTCCAGGACCGCGAGCATGGCGAAATCTTCCGCTACAAATCCATCGAAACAGATGTTCTGGCCCATTGCATGGAGCGCGTAACCGGCACGCGCCTTGCCGATCTGGTCAGCCGCGAGCTATGGGCGCCGCTGGGGGCCCAGGAAAGCGCCTGTTTCACCGTCGATTCCGCCGGCTACGCGCTGGCCGATGGCGGTTTCAACGCGACCCTGCGCGATTATGCGCGCTTCGGCCTGATGCATCAGAACAGCGGCGTCGGCAACGGCCGGCGTATTTTGCCGGCGGAATGGATCGAGGACACATGGCGCGGCGACCATTCGATTTTCGGGGCGCCCTACACCGGCGCCCTGCCGAACGGCGCCTACCGCAACAAGTTCTGGATTCCAGAACATGGCAAGCGGGCCTATACCGCGCGCGGCGTCTTCGGCCAGTTCGTCCATGTCGATCCCGACAGCGCACTGGTCGCCGTAAAACTATCCAGTTGGCCCGAGTTCCAATCGATACCGCGCACCCGGACCTTCATGAACGCGGTGGGCGCCATAGTGTTGTGTATCAGGTAAATAGCACCCATGGGATCGTGTTTCCCGTTTCCCCGGCAGGAGGGCGCGCGCGGGCGATGCCGGCGCATCGTCAAGCGGGTCCGACGCATCGGGGGGACGGGAAACACGACCCTTCGGGCGGCCTTGCGAGCCCTCCGTCCGCGTTGCGCGCCGCTTGCGATGCCCGGCATCGCGGCGCGACCCGCGCCTTGCCGGAAGACCTCGCAAGACCGTCCCATGGGTGCAATATGCCTGATA
>JADFVY010000047.1 GCA_015222795.1 Pseudomonadota bacterium
ATGAAGCGGGGTTTCAGCACCAGGGCGCGGGCGACGGCGATGCGCTGGCGCTGGCCGCCGGAAAATTCATGGGGGTAGCGGTGTCGCCAGTCGGGATCTACGCCGACCTCTTCCAGCGCCTGGACCACCAGCTCATCGCGCTCCTTACGGTCGCCTATATTGTGGACGGCCAGCCCCTCGGCGACGATTTCCGCGATCGACATGCGCGGGCTGAGGCTTCCGTACGGGTCCTGGAACACCACCTGCATTTCCCGCCTCAGCGGGCGCATATCGTTCGACTGCAGACCCTGAATTTCACGACCGTCAAAGGCGATCGTGCCGGTGCTGCGCTCCAGCCGCAGCAGCGCCATGCCGAGCGTCGTCTTGCCCGATCCGGACTCGCCGACGATTCCGACCGTATGGCCCTGGCGCACGGTCAGCGACACACCATCCACGGCGCGCACGTAATCGACGGTTCGGCGGAGCACACCCTTCTTGATCGGGAACCATACTTTAACATTCTCGCCCGACAGCACGACCGCGGCGTTCACCGGTCCCGGCTTCTTGCGGCCCTTGGGCTCGGCGCCCAGCAGATGTTTGGTGTAGGCATGTTGCGGATTGTCGAAGATGGTCTCGGTCTCGCCCTGCTCGACGATCTCACCCTCGGTCATCACGCAGACCCGGTCGGCCATGCGGCGCACGATGCCCAGATCGTGGGTGATGAACAGCATCGCCATGCCCAGCTTTTGCTGCAGTTCCTTCAACAGCTTCAGGATCTGCGCCTGGATGGTGACGTCCAGCGCCGTCGTGGGCTCGTCGGCGATCAGCAGGTCCGGCTCGTTGGCCAGCGCCATGGCGATCATCACGCGCTGACGCTGGCCGCCGGAAAGCTCGTGCGGATAGGCGGTGAGGCGCCGTTCGGCGTTCTTGATGCCGACCAGGTCCAGCAGCTCCAGTACCCGTGCGCGGGCCTGGGCCGGGTTCATGCCCTTATGGACATAGAGCACCTCGGATACCTGCTTTTCAATATTGTGCAGCGGGTTCAGCGAGGTCATCGGCTCCTGGAAGATCATGGCGATCTCGTTGCCGCGCACATGGCGCATTTCGCCGTCGGGAGCGCCGACCATTTCCTGCCCGCGGAATTTGATCGACCCGTTGGGGTGGCGTGCCAGGGGGTAGGGCAGAAGCTGCAGCACGCTGAGCGCCGTCACCGACTTGCCGGAGCCCGACTCGCCGACCAGCGCCACGGTCTCGCCCTTGGCGATGGTGAAGGAGACGTGTTTAACCGCCTCCACCGCTCGACCGGGCAGATCGAAGGTGACGGACAAGTCGTCGACACTGAGCAATATTTCTTCGGCCATTCCCTTACCCCTGAACCTTGCGCGGATCGAAAGCATCGCGCACGCCCTCGCCAATGAATACCAGAAGCGACAGCATGATGGCGATCACGAAGAACGCGGTAAAGCCGAGCCAGGGGGCGTGCAGATTATCCTTGGCCTGATTCAGCAGGTTGCCCAGCGACGCCGACCCCGGCGGCAAACCGAACCCGAGGAAATCGAGCGCCGTCAGGGTCGTCACCGATCCAGCCGTGATAAAAGGCAGAAAAGTGATGGTGGATACCATGGCGTTCGGCAAAACATGGCGAGTCATTATTGTGCGATCCGAGACTCCCAGGGCGCGCGCGGCCTTCACATAGTCGAAATTCCGGGCGCGCAGAAATTCCGCGCGCACCAATCCGACCAGGCTGGTCCAGGAAAACAGGAGCATGAGGCCGAGCAGCCACCAGAAATTCGGGGTGACGATGCTGGCAAGAATGATCAGCATAAAGAGCTGTGGCAAGCTGCCCCAAATCTCGATGAACCGCTGGCCGACAAGGTCCGTCAATCCACCGAAATAGCCTTGCGTCGCGCCGACCGCGACCCCGACGATCGAACTGAGCACCGTCAAGGTCAGCCCGAACACGACGGAAATCCGGTATCCGTAAATCAGTCGCGCCACCACGTCGCGTGCGCTATCGTCCGTGCCGAGCCAGTGACGGCCATCGGGCGGGCTGGGCGCCGGGCCGCCCGTGTCCATGGCGAAGGTATTGTAGCTGTAGGGAATCGGCGGCCAAAGAATCCAGCCAATGCTCTCTATTTCCTCCCGCACGACCGGATCGGTGTAATCGGTCACGGGCAGGAACCCGCCGAATGTACTTTCCGGATAAGAGACCAGCACCGGAAAATAGAACGCCCCGTCGTAACGCACCAGAAGCGGCTTGTCGTTGGCGATGAATTCCGCTGGCAGCGAAATCGCGAGAAGCCCAAGGAAAATCCAGAACGACCAGTAGCCGCGCCGGTTCGCCTTGAAATTCCGGATGCGGCGTTGGGTGATCGGGCGAATCGGGATACCCAGCAATCGGTCCTGTCTCATCGCCGCCTACCCGCCTTGCCGTTCAAAGTCGATCCTCGGATCGACCAGCATATAGGTCAGGTCACCGATGATATTGAGCATCAGACCCATTAACGCGAAGAAATAGAGGGTTCCGAACATAACGGGATAATCCCTGCCTATCGCGGCCTCAAAACCAAGCAGGCCGAGCCCGTTAAGCGAAAAGATGATCTCAATCAGCAAGGCGCCCGTGAACAGGATACTGGCAAACGCGCCAGGAAACCCGGCGATGACGATAAGCATGCCGTTGCGGAATACATGGCCATAGAGCACGCGCCTTTCGGTCAATCCCTTCGATCTGGCGGTCACGACATATTGTTGATTAATCTGATCGATAAAGGAATTCTTGGTCAGCATCGTCATGCCTGCGAAACTGCCGATAAGCAACGCCGTCAACGGCAGCGCCAGATGCCGGAAATAGTCGACGATGCAAGCCGGTGCCGTGACACAGTCCAGGAAGCTGAAACCGAGGAATTCATTCGAATGCAGTCCGCGTAGCGGGAACCAGTCCAGATAACGTCCCCCCGCAAACAGAATGATCAACAGGATGGCGAACAGGAAAGACGGTATCGCGCTGCCGGCGATAACGATGCCGGAAGTCCAGACGTCGAAACGCGAACCGTCGCGGACCGCCTTGGCTATGCCCAATGGAATCGAAACCAGATAAACCAGCAGCGTCGTCCACAGGCCCAGCGAGATCGAGACGGGCATGCGGTCGATGACGAGATCCACCACCTTCTGGTCCTTGAAGAAGCTTTCGCCGAAATCGAAGGTGAGATAATTGCCCATCATCAGGAAAAAACGTTCATGCATCGGCTTGTCGAACCCGAATTCCTTTTCCAGGTCCGCGATGAATTCCGGGTCCAGCCCCTGGGCGCCGCGATAGGCGCTGCCACCCTCGCTTGGCGCGGTCGACTGGCTGCCGCCACCGACCTCGCTGCCGGCCTCGCCGCCAACACGTGCCGTGGCCTCGACGGCGGTGCCCTGTAGCTGGGCGATGATCTGCTGAACCGGCCCGCCCGGGGCCGCCTGGACGATCACGAAATTCAGCACCATGATGCCGAACAGCGTCGGGATCACCAGCAAAAGACGGCGGACGATATAGGCGAGCATGGCGGGCCTACCCTTTCGCGCCTATTTCTGGCCGCGCCCCTTGGCTTCGAGGGCCTTTTCCTTCGCCGGGTCAATCCACCAGTTAAACAGATTCACACCCCGTTCGGGGGTCACCGCCGGTCGCGAGAACTTGTCCCAGGACAGGACGCGATCATAGGGCGTATGCCAGTGCGGGATGACGATATGATTCCATTGCAACACCCGGTCCAGCGCGCGGGTGCGCTGGACAAGCTCTTCGCGGGTCGGCGCCGCGATCAACAGTTCAATCAACTCGTCGACGACAGGATCCTTGATGCCGCTGAGATTTCGGCTTCCCTGGCGGTCCGCGACCTCCGAGCCCCAGTAATTACGTTGCTCGTTACCCGGCGACATGGACTGCCCCCAGCCGGAAACGATCATGTCATAATCGAAATTCTCCGTGCGCTGCTGATATTGAGCCGAGTCCACCGTTCGCACTGTAATCTCGATGCCCAGCCGGGCCATATTTTTCTTGAAAGGAAGAACAATCCTCTCAAACAGCGGGCTGACCAGCAGAATCTCGAATTCCATAACCTCGCCGGTCTCGGTATGGGTCAGTTTTCGGGTTTCCTTATTGATGTCCCAGCCGGCCTGTTGCAGCAGCGTCAATGCATATCGCAACTGCTCGCGGTTCTTACCCGAACCGTTGGTGACTGGCAGGGTATAGGTTTTGGTGAAAACCTCCGGCGGCAGCCGGTCGGCATATTCAGCCAAAATCTCCCGCTCGCGACCCTGGGGCAAACCGGTCGCCGCCAGTTCGGAATTCTGGAAAAAGCTGAGGGTGCGCGCGTATTGGCCATAAAACAGCGTCTTGTTCGACCATTCGAAATCGAACCCGTAGGCCAGCGCCCGGCGCACCATCGGGTCCTTGAAGATATCGCGCCGCATGTTGAATACGAATCCCTGCATGCCGGCCGAACGCTTGTGGGGAATTTCCTCCTTTTTCAGGCGGCCGTCCTTGACCGCCGGGATGTCGTAGGAAACCGCCCAGTGGCGTGACGAGTTTTCGGCGCGATAATCCGCCGCGCCGGATTTGAAGGCCTCAATGGCGACGGTGGAGTCGCGATAGTAGTCATACCTGACCTTGTCGAAATTGTTGGACCCCGCATTCACGGCGAGCCGCGCACCCCAGTAATCGGGGACCCTTGTATAGGTAATGGAACGCCCGGCATCGAAGGAGTCAATCTTGTAGGCGCCGCTGCCCAGCGGTGGCACCAGCGTTGTCGCCTCGAATTCCTTGTCCGCCCAGTAATGTTTTGGAAGCACGGTAAGCTGACCGATAATCAGCGGCAATTCTCGGTTTTCGCCCGGTTCAAAGGTGAATTTGACCGTCCGGTCACCGGTTTTCTCTACCTTTTTCACGCTGGCATAATAATAGCGGTAGAACGGCGCACCCTTTTCACGCAGCGTGTTGAAGGTCCAGATTACGTCCTCGGCCGTAATGGGCACACCGTCATGCCATTTGGCCTGCGGCCGGAGCGTAAAGGATACCCAGGAGCGGTCCTCGGGCATCTCGACCGTCTCGCATAACAGGCAATATTCCGAAAACGGCTCGTCGAGTGAATGCACCATCAGCGAATCGTAAATCAGTCCCAGCGCTATAACGGGTTGGCCCTTAATGATGGACCCGTTGAACGAATCGTAACTGCCAATTGCAATAAGTCGCACATCGCCACTCTTCGGCGCGGCCGGATTGACGTAATCGAAATTCCGGAAGTTCGCCGGGTATTTCAGGTCGCCATGCATGGCAAGGCCGTGGCTCTTCACGGCTTCCGCGGCAAGGGCGGCGCCCGTCGCCAGCGAGGCGGTAAGCAAGAGGGTAGCAATTGCGGTAGCGAGACGATTCATTAGGTCGAATCCCTGTTGTTCGATCACGATTGGCCGGGAGTGTACCCGAAAAAAAGCTCGGTGGCAGGGCGAAAACAAGTGAATATCGCGGGAGTTTGACAAAACTTTGAATTCATTGACCCGCATTAACCATTTTTTCGCCATATACGGTTACAATCGTTAAGAAGACGGAATAGACTATCAAGGGCAGGGCGGATTCGTGGAACAGTCCAAAATGGAAAAAAAGACTTGGATCGCGCACTATATTTATGCGTCGGACGACGGGTCGGCGCGCACGCGCATTCGCAAGATCATGGCGGCGGATTATGACGCCGCGGTGCAGTTCGCGGCCAACGATTCGCCGGCCGAGGAATTCGTGGTTTCGGTCTATCCGGAATCCGACGACCAGTATCTCGGCCTGGTCCGC
>JADFVY010000424.1 GCA_015222795.1 Pseudomonadota bacterium
AGGATGTCGTCGATCTCCTGGTCAAGCACACTATTGGGCAGGCGGTAGGGCGGAATGCCGAAGCGCAACATGCCACCCGCCTTCTGTTGCGATTCGAGCAGCGTCACCTTATGCCCGGCAAGCGCCAGGTAGTAGGCCGCCGAAAGGCCGGTCGGGCCGGCGCCAACCACCGCAACGCGTTTGCCGGTGGCGGGCCTGGGCTCGGGCTGTGTCGGCAGGCCCGCTTCGGCGGCCTTGTCCGCGGCGAAGCGTTTCAGGGCGCAGATCGCGACCGGCTTGCCGTCAATCTGAACGCGCCTGCAGGGATCCTCGCAGGGCCGCGGACAGACGCGCCCCAGCACGCCCGGCAGCGGCAGCATTTCCTTGATGAGCGCCGTTGAGCCCGCGTAATCCTTCTGGAGGATGAGGTCTATATAACCGGCGATGTCGATCCCGGCGGGGCAGGCCGCGGTGCAGGGCGGCTGGCAATAGGCGTTGTGATCGGCAAGGTAGGTATTGAGCCTGTCCTTGCGCAGCGCCTTCAATTCCGGATTTTCGGTCTCGATATTCATCCCGTCCGTGGCCACGGTCATGCAGGCCTTCACAAGGCCCGTCTGGCCATCGAGGGCGACGTTGCACAATTCGCAATCGCCAGTGGGCTTCATTCGCAGATCGGCGCACATCGCGGGAATATCGACGCCCGCGCGCCGCGCCGCCGCCAGAATGGTCTCGCCCGCCATCGCTTCAACCGGCTTGCCGTCGATTTTCAGACGGGTTTTCACGGTTTCATGGTTCATTCCGCAAATCCTCAACCTGTTTGCATGTCGGCCAACTGGCAGTCACGAAAGAGCAACGTCCACTGGCGGGGTCCGGGGGATAGTCTTCGTCGTTATCCCTTTGGAATCCATGGTTTTGTGGGATCGCCGTCGTACCAGATTTTCTGGTTATGGATTTTGCCGAGGAGTTCCGTGATTTCCGACATGCGTTGTTTGGAGCTATCCGTCTCCTCCGCATTTTCGTTCTCCGCCGAGCCCTGGCACTGGCATTTCCCCGAATAAACGTGCAATTCCTTCCTCAAGCAGGTTTCGATGATGTCGATATCCGACGGGTTCAGATCGAATTGCTTTTTGTATGTCATTGCATGTCCCTCCTGATCTTATTCTCGGGAGAAACGGCCGGGATGCGATCCTGAACGCATGCGGACGATCATTCCCCCAATAACTATACGGCCTTTTTCCTACTCTACAATAGACCCGTTCCGAAAACGTCGCGGCCTTGTTTACCGATGGCCACCGACGTCAATTCAAGTTTAGTTATGGCGTCGGAGACCGTAATTGATTCAGCGCAATTGGAGGGCAATCCGTCGCGGCGATGCGATGGAGCCTGCTCCATCAAATCCCCGTGACACTCGCCCCCTCGCCCGCCTCGTCATAATATCCTGCGCGCACCGATCAAACCTACGCACCCAACGGAGACTCACATCATGCGCTCGGAAAAAATCACATTCGCCGGCTCTCAGGGCGAGCCTCTCGCGGCGCGGCTTGATTTGCCGGACGGGGCGGTGCGGGCCTGTGCGCTGTTTGCGCATTGCTTTACCTGTTCGAAGGATACGCTGGCGGCGGCGCGGATTGCCGTGGCGCTGGCGGAAAAGGGTATTGCCGTGCTGCGCTTCGATTTTACCGGGCTGGGCGGCAGCGGCGGGGATTTCGCCAATACGGACTTCTCGTCGAACATCGCCGATCTTGTTAAAGCCGCGGATTATCTGCGAGCCGAGCATGGCGCGCCGTCGCTGCTGGTCGGGCACAGCCTGGGCGGTGCGGCTGTGCTGGCGGCGGCCGGTGAAATTCCGGAAATAAGGGCGGTGGCGACCATCGGCGCGCCGGCCGACCCGGCCCATGTCGCGGGCCACTTCGCCGCCGCCCGGCCGGAGATCGAGGCCAGGGGCGAGGCCGAGGTGGAGATCGCCGGGCGGACATTCCGTATCGGCAAGGGCTTCCTCGACGATATCGAGGGGCAGAAACTGGAGCATGCGATCGGCGGGTTGCGCCGGGCGCTGCTGGTGTTTCACGCGCCGGGGGATGGGGTCGTCGGCATCGAGAACGCCGAGCGGATTTACAAGGCGGCGAAACATCCCAAAAGCTTCGTGTCGCTGGACGACGCCGACCATATGCTGAACCGCAAGGCCGACGCCGCCTGGGTGGCCGGGGTGCTGTCGTCATGGGCGGCGCGCTATATCGGCGGTGATGAGCCGGACGTCGCGCCCGTGGAGGCGCCCGAGGAAGGGCAAGTCACTGTTGAGGAAACTCGCGAGGGCCGCTTCACGCAGCAGGTGCGAGCCGGCCGGCATGTGATGATCGCCGACGAACCGCATGCCGTTGGCGGCGACGACCGGGGGCCGGGGCCATACGATTACCTGCTGGCGGGGCTGGGCGCCTGCACCTCGATGACCATGCGCATGTATGCCGAGCGCAAGGGCTGGCCGCTGGAACGAGTGTCGGTCAGCCTGCGCCACACGAAAACCCACGCCAGGGATTGCGCCGACTGCGAGACCGCGCAAGGCAAGATCGACGAGATCGAACGCGAAATCGAGATCAGCGGCGATTTGGACGACCAGCAGCGGGAAAGGCTGATGGAAATCGCCGACAAATGCCCGGTCCACCGCACGCTGACGTCGGAAAACCGGATACGGACGACGGCGGCGGGGTGACGGGTTTGCAGGTGATCACGGTAGCGGCTTCACCAACCCCCGCAGCCAAGGCTCCAGATGCGCGAAATTGAAATTCCCCGCCTCGAACATCGCAATCATTCCGGCGTGGATTTCCATCGGCGCGCCCTCGATGCGGTGGCCGTTGATGCGCAGGAAGATGTCCGTCGCGGCAAAGGCAGCGCGTTTGTTTCCGTCGATGAAGGGGTGGTTGATCGCCAGACTTTCCAGTAGGGCGGCGGCCTCGGCGATGAGGTCGTCGTAATAGCCGGTCCGCGGGCGGAACAGGGCGGATTCCAGCGCGCCGGCGTCGCGCAGGCCGGGTGAGCCGCCGTAACGGCGTATCTGGACGGTATGGATGGCGAGGATGTCGGCGAGGGTCAGATAGTCGTGGTCGCTCACTTCGCCAGCTCACGGTAGAGGTTGTCGAAATCTTCCAGGCTTTCGCCCAGCGCCTCCAGCACATGGCGGCGCGGGCGGTCCTTTGCGCGACGGTCGATATAGTCGCGCATGGCGTCTTCCAGCACCGCCTGGAACTGGCGCCCCTCGGTTTCGGCTATGTCGCGCACCGCCGTCAGCAGCTCCGGATCGGCCTGTGAAGAAAATTTTTCGCGGGATTTCGCCATGGTATAGTCTCCATCATGATTTTTCTTGATTCATCAATATATGTCATGACGAAAGCGATGACAAGCGACACCGCATGTTTCAGTTCGGGTGCGGTTTGCGACGCAATTGAAACCTTTGCGGAAATATTGCTGAAACAGGGGCGTGTGAAATTGGCAGGCGAAAAGACGGGTAATCGCGAAAATCGCGGGTAACGAGTTGAGGATCTGAAAATGCCAGCCGCCAGTGCAAGCCAAACCAAAAAATTGAACGAGGCCCCGGCACCGGGCGAGACGATGCGGATCAATCTGCTGGGCGAACCAGAGGTGACGGTGGGCGCGCAACGGCTGGCCCTGCCGCAGTCCAAGAAGACGCGGGCGCTGCTGGCCTATCTGGTGGTCACCGGCAAGACCCACCGCCGCGAGCGGCTGTGCACGCTGTTCTGGGACATCCCGGACGATCCGCGCGGCGCGCTGCGCTGGAGCCTGAGCAAGCTGCGCGGCGTCGTCGACGAGGATGGCGCCACGCGCATCGTCGCCGACCGCGAAACCGTGACCTTCGATGCGGTCGGAGCCGAAATCGATCTGCTGGCGGTGCGCGACCGGTTGAGCGGCGGCATCGATGCGCTGTCGGTAGACGAGTTACGCGAACTGGCTGGAAGGTTCCGGGGCGAATTCCTGGAGGGGCTGGAGCTGGATTCCTGCCCGGATTTCCAATCCTGGTGCATGGCCGAGCGCGAGGATATGCGCAGCCGCCAGATCGCGGTGCTGGAAACATTAGTCGAGCGCCTGGCCGGCGAGGCCGACGAGGCGCTGCCCCATGCCCGCGCACTGCTGGAAATCGACCCCTATAACGAACCCGCCAGGGCTGGCCTGGTCCGGCTGCTGGGCAAGGCGGGGCGCAAGCGCGAGGCCGAGCAGCAATACAAGGCAGGTTTGCATGCGCTGGCCGAGGCCGGTGTCGAAAATCCCCTGGAACTGCAGGCGGCCTGGCGCGAGGCCAACAGCAAGGTGGCGACGAAACCCGTCACGGCGACCGCGCCATGCGGGCCGCTCGCCGAGCCCGTCCAAGAGGCCGCGTTACAGACCTTCAGCTACGAACCGGCGCTTGCGGAAATCCCGTTTTGCGGCCGCACGGGGGAACTGGCGAAGCTATACCGTATCTTGGACAGCACGGTGATCCAGGGCCACGCACGGGTGATTCTGCTGACCGGTGAACCCGGCATTGGCAAGACCCGAATGTTGGACGAGATCTCGGCCGGCATCGTGGTGCGCGGTGGCAGCACCGTTGCCGGCAACTGTTACGAGGCCGAATCGAACCGCCCCTTCGCCCCCTGGATCGACGCGCTGGGCGCATTGCCCCTGGCCGGCGGCGGCGACGACAACAGCGCGACCACGAACGAGCGCCGGGAAAGGCTGTTCGCCGCGATCGCCGCCAGGGTTTCGCAAGAGGCCGGCCTGACCACGCCAATCATGCTGCGGCTGGACGATTTCCACTGGAGCGACGAGGCATCCGCCATGCTGCTGCACTATCTGGCGCGGCGAAACCGCGAACGCCCGCTGATGATCATGCTGGCGGCGCGCGATGGCGAACTGGCCGACAATCCGGCGGCCGGCCGGGTGCTGCGCGACCTGCGCCGCGACGGTCTGCTGGAAGAGATCGAGCTGGGTCCGATGGCCGAAACCGAATTGAAGGCGCTGGTTTCGGCCATGCCCGACACCGCCGACTTCGACCGGCTGTGGCACGAAAGCGGCGGCAATCCCCTGTTCGCCATCGAATTGGCCCGTTTCCCGTCGGATAGCCAGAACGAGAATGTGCCGCTCAGCCTGTCGCGAACCGTCCGCGACCGGCTGGAGCGCCTGTCGGCGACCGCGCGCGACCTGTTGTCATGGGGCGCGGTGGCCGGCGATCCGTTCGACATCGCGCGCATCCAGGGGCTGATCAGCGTCGGCGCCGACGAACTGGTCGATGCGCTGGAAGTGCTGGAGCGCCATTCCCTGCTGCGCCCGGCCTCTGCGTCGGGGGGGGCGTCTGGCGGAGCCTATGTCTTCGGCAATACGCTGGTCCGCCAGGCGGTCTATGCCGGCCTGTCCGAACCGCGCCGCCGCCTGATGCATGGCCGCATGATGGCTGCCCTGCAGGCGCTGGCCGATACCGACGGTTCGGTCGCATCCGAGATCGCCCGCCATGCCGGCCTGTCAGGCGACGACCGCGCCGCGGCCGCGGCTTGCGTATCTGCGGCGCGCGACTGTCTGAAACTGTTCGCCAACGCCGAAGCCTACGGCCTGGCCCAGCGGGGCCGGCGCCATGCCGAACGCCTGGACGAGCCGGACCGGGTCGAGCGGTTGATCGAGTTGACCGAGATCGCCTGTGCGGCGCGCCGGCCGGAAAATCTGGAAGAGGCCGCGCACGAAATCCTGCAACTGGCCGAACGGGCCCAGAAAATGGGCTGCCACGATCATGCCCGCCGGGGATTCCATGTCGCCAGCTATCTGCGCTGGGAGCAGGGCCAGTGGCTGGAGGCGCGGCGCGAAACCATGCGCGCCGAAGTCGCCAGCCGGGCCGGCAACGATGGCGACCGCGCGATAGCCATGGCAGAGGCGGCGCGCTGCCTGCTGGTGCTGGAACGCGACCTGGAGCAAGCCGAAATCCTGCTGGCCGAGGCCGGCGGCCTGGCGGCGTCGATCGGCGAGGAACACCCCTCGATCGCCAACGGCATGGGCAAGCTGCTGCATTTCCACGGCGCGCTGGACGAGGCGGAAGAGGAATTCGTCCGCTCGCGCGCCCTGGCCCGCGCCACCGGCGACCATATGAGCGAGTTCAATGCGCTGGAAGAGCTGACGGTACTGGCTCTGGAACGCCAGCATTTAGAGGACGCAAGGCGCTATTCCACGGAACTTCTCGACATCGCGGGCAAGCTGCGCGGCGGCAGCGAGGCGCCCTTCGCCAGTGCGTTGGTAGCGTTGACGACCTGCGCCCTGGGCGAGGAAGATGGCCAGGGCAGCCTGGAAGCCGCGATCACCGAGTTGCGGTTTGTGGACGCCAGGCACCGGCTGGCCTGGTCGCTGACCCGCGCCTCGATGTGCGAACTGCGCCGCGGGCTGGGCGACGCGGCACGCGCCCATGCCGAAGAAGCCCTGTCGATCAACGAACAACTGGGTCGCGCCAGCGACATCGCGATAACCCGGGTAGCCCTGGCCCGCGCCGCCGGCATCGCCGGGGACAAGGCGGGGGCCGAACGGCAACTTGCCCTGCTGGGCGAAGAGCGCATCGGCGAAATATCGTTCCAGGCCCAGCAGGCAATGGACGATCTGCTGGCCGAGCACGCCAGGGAGGCGGCCTGA
>JADFVY010000425.1 GCA_015222795.1 Pseudomonadota bacterium
GGCGGCCGCGCATGCGCTTGACGAATTCCGGGCCGTCTCCAGGGCGTTGAATACCCGGATCGTCCTCGACGAGAGTTTTCTGGACGGCAAGCTGTTGCCCCGTCTGGCGGTGGATGCGCCGACCTGGATCCTGAACTTCCGGGTTTCGAAACTGGGCGGGCTGACGCGCGCCGTGGAACTTGCGCGGGACGCCCGGCGGCAAGGGCTGGCCGTCATCGTCGGCGCGCATGTTGGCGAAACCAGCATCCTTACGCGCGCGGGAATGTTGTTTGCGCAAGCCGCGGGCGATGACCTGGTGGCGCGGGAAGGCGCGTTTGGAACCCATTTGCTGCGCGAGGATATCGTGAAGCATCCGCTTATGTTCGGCGATGGCGGGTTGATCCCTCCGGATGCAATTTCGGCGGCGCCGGGGCTGGGTCTTGACGTCGATGCCAGCAAACTGAAGCCGATTTATTAGGGGCCGGAACCACCGCTCATGACAAGATCGCGTAAACCCCGAACGCTACGAAGGCGGCGCCCGCGATACGGCGTGTCCAGCGTATGGCGCCGGGCGGCAAGCGGTCTCCCATCTTGCCGCCGATACCGCTGAGCACCGCCCACCATGCGGTGGAGCCCAGGAATACGCCACCCACGAAGACCAGCCCGTCCAACAGGGAAGCCATCTCGGGCACCAGCCCCAGCCCGACGATAATCGCCGCGAAGGTCAGCACCGTCGCGGGATTGGTCATGGTCAGAAGAACGGTTCCCGAATAGACCCCCACATGGCCACGCAAGGTGGGCGGGGCAGGGGTGGCGTCGCGATGCGCGATGTCCTTCAATCCGATGGCGATCAGCACGATCCCGCCGGCGATGCCAAGCCAGGCCGCATCGGCGATAAATGGCGCGGCGGCGCCCAGCGCAAAGGCGGCGATCGCGGCATAGATACCGTCCGCGGTGGCGGCGCCCAGCCCGACCGCCATGCCCGCCGCCATGCCCAGGGTCAGGCTGCGCCGTAGGCACAACAGCCCGATCGGCCCCACCGGTACCGCCAGTAAAAGTCCAATCCCCAGCGCCTTTGCGAACAGGGTGATTATGTCGAATCCAAATGCCGTCATTTTAAATGCCCGATTGCTCAATGATCTTAGGATATATCGGTGGGTTACAGTTGAAAACTCTAAAACAAAAGCTATAATAAGAAAATACATAGATAAAGAAGGCAAAAATAATGGACAGCCTTGCAATCGAAAGCGAGATGGATGAAACGGGCCGCAATATCCTGGCGACGCTTCAGGCCGAGGGGCGGATCGGATTCAGCGAGTTGGGCCGCCGCGTCGGCTTGTCAGCGCCCGCCGTGGCCGACCGGGTTCGCCGCATGGAGGATGTCGGCCTGATCACCGGCTGGCGGGCGGTGGTAGACCGGGCGCGCCTGGGTTTGGGCATGACCGCCTTCATGCGCATCACCTGCCCGGGCGAGAAGTATCAGGCCGTGCGGCGGCTGGCCCATGATCTGCCGGAGGTCATCGACTGCCACCATGTCACCGGCGAGGATTGTTTTTTCGTCAAGCTGGCGGTGGGTTCCGTGGAACATCTGGAGCGCGTCATCGACCGGTTCCGCGATCTCGGCCGCACCGTATCCTCGGTGGCCCTGTCGACCATCGTCGAGGGCAAGCCGCCGCCGGTATGAGGGCTTTTCCGCGCCGTCATCCTGTGGCACATTCGGCGCGATTTCAATTTCGGGCGAGACGGGAAATATTATGGCCTACTGGCTGATGAAGACGGAACCGGGCACGTGGTCGTGGGACGATCAAGTGCGCGACGGCGTCGCCGAATGGGACGGCGTGCGTAACTATCAGGCGTCCAACAACATGAAGGCCATGCGGATTGGCGACCGTGTCTTCTTTTATCATTCGGTCAACGAGAAGCGCATCGTGGGGATCGCCGAGGTCGCGCGCGAATACTACCCGGACCCAACCGATGCCTCGGGCCGTTTCGGCATGGTGGACGTGAAGGCGGTGATGCCGATGAACAAGCCGGTCAGTCTGGCCGATATCAAGGGCGAGCCGAAGCTGCAGGAGCTGGCGCTGATCCGTCAGTCGCGCCTGTCGGTGATGCCGATCGACGATGATTCCTGGGCCCTGATCTGCCGCATGGGAGAAACAAGCGCTTGAGCCGCGTACTCTGCCAGCTTGAAGATATCACCGATGGCGAGGGCCGCGGGTTCGAGATGGACGGCGGTGGGGACGATATATTTGTGGTGCGCCGGGGCGAGCGGGCCCATGGCTATGTCAATGTCTGCCCGCATGCCGCCTCGCCGCTGGACTGGGTAGAGAACCAGTTCATGAACATCGATAAGAGCCATATCATGTGTGCGACCCACGGCGCCGAATTTCGCATCGAGGACGGGTTTTGCGTGCAGGGTCCCTGTCGGGGCAAGTCGCTGGCGCCGGTGGCCGTTACCGTGCGCGACGGCCATGTGGTTCTGGATTAACCCGGGTTAACCGTCGACGGCGACGACGCGCTCGGGCGGCAGGCGCACTGTCGCCACGGTGCCCTCGCCGGGTTTGCTTTCCATTGTCAGCGTCCCACCATGCATCTCGGTAAGGCGCTTGGTGAGCGCCAGGCCCAGGCCCGATCCCTCGGTGGAACCGAAGGCTTTCCGATCGACCTGATAGAAGGGCTCGCCCAGTCTGGCCAGATGTTCGGGCGGTATGCCGATGCCGCTGTCGGTAACGCGCAGGATCGGCGCGCCGTCCGTGGCCAATTCCGTTTCCAACAGAACGGTCCCCCCGGCCGGCGTGAACTTCAAGGCATTGGTCAGCAGGTTCAGCACGATCTGCCGAACCCGGCGCTCGTCGCCATTAATCAACGCGGGGGCGTTCTTTGCCGAAAGGATGACATCTACATCCGCCTCCACCCCCATCCTCCGCACAAGCCGCAGGCTGGCTTCCATCATGGTCCGGGGGTCGAACGGCTGCTCGTCCAGTTCCAGCCCGCCGATTTCCAGCTTCGATATATCAAGCAGGTCCTCAATCAGTTCCAGAAGATGATGGCCGGAAGTTTCAATATCCCGGAGATATTCCGTTTGTTTCTGGTTAACCTGGCCGCCAATGCCGCTCAGCAACATGCTGCCGAATCCGAGAATGGCGTTCAGCGGGGTGCGTAGTTCGTGGCTCATATTGGCGAGGAACCGGGACTTTGCGCGGTTGCCCATTTCCGCTTCTTCCAAGGCCGCCCTCAGCGCCGCCTCCTGACGCTTGCGGTCGGCGATGTCGCGGATGATTGCGATGAATATCCGGCGCCCGGCCAACGCTCCGGTGCTGGTCGAAATTTCCAGCGGCACCGGCTTGCCGTCTCTGTTCAGGCCGATAACCTCTCGCGGGCCGGTGTTGAGGATGCGTCCTCGTCCGGTATCGGCGTATTCGTCCATGGCCTGGTCGTGCTTCTCGCGTTGCCCGGCCGTCATCAATCTGGCGACATTCTCGCCGATTATCTCGGCCGGCTCGTAGCCAAACATCGCCGCCGCCGCCGGATTGAAAATTTCGATGCTGCCGTCATTGTCGGCCGTCACAACCGCGACTGAAACATTTTCCAGGATAAGGCGCAGATAATCCGTCTGTTCCTTCGCTCGCAGCTCGATTTGCTTTTGGTCTGAAACGTCGAACAGCACGCAGTCCCATAATGTGCCGCCATCGGACAGCCGGCGCGGACTGCCGATCGTTCGTACCCAGTGAAAATCGCCGTCCGCCCCGAGTATTCTGAATTCGGTTTCCCAGCGTTCAAGGGTTTCTCGCGATACGTCCATTTCCCGCTCGAACCGCGCCTTGTCATCCGGATGGATCTCGCCGAAGCAGCGGTCCGGCCGGTCGACGATACTGGCCGGGTCGACACCCAGAATATCCTGTATGTGATGGCTGATCATGGGGTAATGAATTCGACCGTCGGGGCTAAGCACGCGCTGATATATTACGGCGGGAACGTTCCGCAGGAACGACCGGAATTCCTGTATCTCCGCCGAGGGCGCAGGATCGGTGGCCGATCGGGCTGTAACGGGCCCCAGCGTGCCGATCAGGGTTAGTGCCTTTACACCATCACTGGCGCGAATTCGCGCCGACATGTGATAACTCTCCCAATTTCCGTCCCCCGGGTTGGCCCGGTATTCCAGCTCAAGAGGTTCACCCTTGCCGATCGCCGACCCGATCCCCTGTTTTACTTTCTCGGCGTCATCGGGATGAACCGTCGCCAAAAAGCACTTATGCGGATGGGCAGCAGGGCCGGCGATATCGATCAGGTTCTTTATATTATCGGTGACCCAGATCGAGTTATTGTCGATATCCCATTCCCAGAAACCGGTTTCGGGGGAGGTGCCGGACGCACCGGTGCGGGGGGATTCGCCCCCGATATTCCTCATCTTGTGTGGTGCTTTGTTACTCGTATCCATCATGCTTTATCAGGCTCATATTGCCGCCAGCCGACAATATTCGCGCATGCGCCGATAACCGCGGCGGAAATCATGCAGCGCGAAACTGTCACGACATCCCCCCCGGCGCCGCCGGGTGAATTCGCCGCGATACTGTAGCAATATTGTTCGTCTGCCGACTTTAGATCCGGTTACTCGTTCCCGTGTTAAACGGGATTTATTACAGCATTTTTTCCGTTGCGGCCGACAATGACCCCCCTCCCAATGATTCCCATATTTTATTTCACCAGTTTGGCAAGAGGACCCATATTTGCCGGAATTGTCAATTTTTTACGGTTAAAAAACCATAAAATGATAAAGGATATTATGGCGCCGCCGCACCGGCATACCTGTTTCACTGTGATTTTATACACGTAACGACAGTATGAATGGAAAGAACAGCAAGTTTTAGTATAATCACATCAAAAAGGATAGCAGGCGTTACCTAATAAGGAGATATTTTGCTAACACTGAATTGATAGACCGTGGTATAGTACCCCTACACACTTTGTGGGAAAACTTGGAAGTTTTGAACATTCGGCTATATTTTTGGGGTGGAGATTATGATGGATGGGGTTGCTGGTTGGCGGGGGACTGATGGTCCCGCGCGTGAAATATCAAGCATGAATATAAATTCGAATTCGAAAACTCAGGCAGACGATAATCGGCAGATACGTGTAATTCTGGCCGATGACCGGCGCCTTTGCCGGGAGTGCGTCAAACTGTTGATTGAGACGATCGATCCGCGTCTGGAAGTCGTGGAGGCCAACAGCGTGGACCAGATCGTCCCGTTGCTGGTGGAGGCTCCAGAGCGCAGCGTCGTTCTATACAACCTTGTCCTGGCGGACAGGGAAGGGATAGATTTCGTCGAAACTCTCGGAAAATCTCTCGGTGATATACCGCTGATCGTCATGTGCGACGCCAATGACAGCGAGGTCATGCGCGGGGTCCTGGAACGCGGGGCGAAGGCGTTTTTGCCATCAACGACGCGCGGCCCCCTTCTGGTGGCCATCCTTCATATGGTTATCGAGGGTGGTGTTTACGCGCCGGCATCCATGGTATTGGATTATCCATCCAATCCGGGTAAGGTCGATGGCCGGACCCGGACAAATGTGAAGCGGGAGCAGGTGATCGCCGAAAAATTCCCGGCACTGACCCCGCGCCAGCGCCATGTTCTGGTCTTGTTGTCTCAGGGCCTGACCAACCGGGACATCGCGGGCTCGCTGGATATGTGCGAGAACACGGTTAAGGCGCACGTAAAACAGGTCATGCGCAAACTGAGCGCTGGAAACAGAACGCAGGCCGCGCTGATGGCAGATCGGCTGATCGCCTGAACGCGGTTAGAGCAGCATCCGGACAAATGGAATCGCTTCCCGCGATGCCATTTGATCGGATATTGCTGCTCGCCCTTTGAAATAGCGGGCAATTTCATCCGACCAAAATGAACCGCGCCGGTTCAGTTTGATCGGATATTGCCCTTCCGGCGGTTTTCCAACCTCAAAGGCGGCCAGCGACAGCTAATTTTCCTGAAATGTTCGAGGCGGTTGTCACCCGCCCAATTCTTGCGCATTATTGGGCGAGAATTATTACAGGGAGAGCCAGAACCATGTCGGAAGCCCATCTTTATCCCGTGCCCGCCGAAGTCGCCAAGAGGGCAATCGTCGATAACGACGCTTATCTGAAAATGTACCAGGCTTCGGTCGACGATCCGGGCGCCTTCTGGGGCGAGCACGGCAAGCGTATCGACTGGATTAAACCATATACCGAGGTCAAGGATGTCGATTACAACGGCGACGTCCATATCCGCTGGTACCAGGACGGCACGCTGAACGCCTCGGTCAACTGCATCGATCGCCATCTGGAGACGCGCGGCGACCAGACCGCGATCATCTGGGAAGGCGACGACCCGGCCGACAGCAAGATCATCACCTACAAGCAACTCCACGAAGAAGTCTGCCGGCTGGCCAACGCCATGAGGATGCGGGGCATCGGCAAGGGCGATGTGGTCACCATCTACATGCCGATGATCCCCGAGGCGGCGTACGCGATGCTGGCCTGTACGCGCATCGGCGCGATCCATTCTGTGGTGTTCGGCGGCTTTTCGCCCGACGCGCTGGCCGGCCGCATCGAGGATTGCCGGTCCAACTTTGTCATCACTGCCGATGAAGGCGTGCGCGGTGGCAAGGCCATCCCCCTGAAAGCC
>JADFVY010000048.1 GCA_015222795.1 Pseudomonadota bacterium
TTGAAACCGTATCCGAGAACCATGCTTCACCCACCCCGTACGTTCGAGTCACCGGAAAATCGACTATATAAAAAATAGGTAGCCCCCGGGCCATTTCAATGGGGAGACTGCGGGGGCGCCGTCAGTCCGGGTTCGCCTGACGCTCGTAACGCCATACATTGGCGGGGGGAAAGTTGCGCCAGACACGCCTGGTTTTTCTGCCGCCGATGCCATAGCGCCGCGCGACTTCGATGGGAACAGGCGGTTCGCCCCAATAGGTGAACTGCACGTAGACGCCGCCCAGGTCCAGCGCGGCAAACACCTCGGTCGCTATGTTGTGCCGAACTATTTCCGGCAAATTACGAAGCGGCAGGCCAGAGATTACCGCATCCACATGGTCGATGCCGACATCCGCCAGACTCTGGCGCATTTGCTGGGCATCCCCTTCAACAATCCTCACCTTGGGAAAGCGCTTGCGCAGATGGGCGGCGAGGGCGGGATCGCGTTCGATAACGATCAGCTTGTGACTCGGCACGCCGGCGGCCAGGATCGCACTGGTCAGGCTACCGGTGCCGCCGCCCAGTTCGACGCATACGCTGTACTCGTCCGGCAACTCCGCCGCCATGGCCCGGCCAAGGCGGCGGCTGCTGGGCGTGATGGAGCCAACTTTCTTGGGATTTCTGGCAAAGCTGGAGATAAACAGCAAATTATCCCGAATTCGCCGACCCTTGCGTAAACGCCGGCCCGCGATGGAGGCGCGCCGCTTCAACCGGGATTTCGAATCGCGTTGGCTGGAGTCGTCTTCATCCAGCGCCTCGGACGCCAAAACCGCCTTCATTCCGTCATCCTTCGCCAGAACCGGTTTGCGCGCATGGTGCAATCCCAATGCGGCCGCGAAAGCGGTGATCAGCGTGAAGGCCACGATCGATATCGCCAGCAGCGCAAGGCTGGCAGGGTCGCCGTTAAACCAGTCCAGATTATTTATAATACTAGCCACCTGTCAGTTTACCCTTTGCTCCCCCAATGACATCATGGGGGGATTTCGTTGACAAGTCCTGAACGACCCGGCCCAAAACATGAATAATTTTGTTGGACCGTCCGCCAAACACGGATACCACCGTACGGCACCCCTTCATGGGGAATACAAGTCAAATATGCCCTCTTCGTGATCAGAACAAGATATTTCAGGGCAGTCATGCATTTTTCCCTTCATATGACCGCCGCTTGAGCGCCACGGATACGCTGAAAATGCCAGAATCGTCGATTTCCATCGCGATCTTTTCGAATCCGGCCTCACGCACCAGCGCGTCCATTTCCGTCTGGCCACGACAGCGCATGACCCAGGCATCGCCGCCGCGGTGGCTGGTCAGGACCCGGGCGATCAATTCCTGCTGCGGATGCCAGGGCTGGTTGGTGTAAACCAGATAACCACCGGATTCCATGGCGCGGGCGACACCCGACAGGGACGCGCGGATCGGCGCGTTGTCGGGATAGAGTTCGTAAAGGCCGGAGACGATCGCCAGGGTTGGTTTCGGTTCGATCCGGGCAATTGAGTCCGCGTCGAACGCATCGCCGGTCTCGAAACGGACCCCGCCCATTTCCAGCCCGGTGGCCAACCGTCGGCCGGCCTCGACATTCTCCACCGACCAGTCACGCAGCAGGGCGGTGGCCGCAATATTGGAGTTCGCCGCCAGGCTGTCGAGAACATAGCGGCCATGGCCGGTCGCGATATCGAGAATTCGTACCGGGCTCCCCTCCCCGGCCAGCCGCCGCATGGTCGCGCCGATCGCCGATTCCAGATTGCGCTGGCGGGTCCGGATGCCACGCCAGCCTGGTGACTCGAGAAACATCCGGTCGATCGCCCTGCCCGCCACCGTGACGCCGCGCGCCTCGTTGCGATAGACATAGTCCAGCATGGCCCCGGAATCGAAGCCCTCGCGCCAGCCCAGCCGAATGCCCTCGCTCAATCGCCCAACGGTCTTCATCGCAAAGCCGGTCAGGACGAAATTCAGCCGCTTGAACGACAGCAAGGGCAGCGGTTTCTTCAGAGCCTCATAGCCCTGCAAATCGTGGCATTCGGGCACGGTCTTCGTCCCCCCCGGCCCATCGGCGAAGGAGTCCAGGATAAAGCGCCGCGTCTCGGCAATCGGCAGATGCCGGTCCTTCTCGCCGAAGGTATCGTGCAGAAATCCGGGAAACACGTGCATCTCCTTGCGCGACGCGCCGAGCGCCTCGAAAAACCTGCGCTGCGCCGGCTGTTTCACCACCCAATCCGCGCCCGAGGTCAGCATAAGCGTGGGGACCGTGATTGCAGCGGCGTCCGCCATCAGCCGCGTCGACGTGTCGTACAGGCCCAGCAGGATCTTCACCGAAATCGCCTGGGTAATCAGCGGGTCGTTGTCGTAAGCCTCTCTGCGCCGCGCGTCATGGGTCAGCAGTTTGCCCTTCACATAACTGGTCACGAAGGATTTCGGCCGCACCCGCATCAACAATCGCAGCGCGGGGATCGCGAAAGGCACATAGAGCCTCACCCGCAGCGCCGGGCTGCCGAGTACCAGCGCGCGGACCGGCGGCGCAA
>JADFVY010000049.1 GCA_015222795.1 Pseudomonadota bacterium
AATGGACCGTGCGGGAAATGGAGGAGCGCTACCGCGCCATGTCCAAGCTGGGCGTGCGCAATGTCGAGGGCTACAACAAACGCCTCGCCGAGGCCCGGAAAAAGGGCGAGGTGCTGATGCGCAAGGTCCAGACCGGCTTCGATTCGGAAACCGGGCGCCCGGTCCATGAGGAACAGCCGCTGGAGCTGACGCCGCTGCCCTATATTGTGGTCGTGGTCGACGAGATGGCCGACCTGATGATGGTGGCCGGCAAGGAGATCGAGGCCGCAATTCAGCGCCTGTCGCAAATGGCGCGCGCCGCGGGCATACATCTGATCATGGCGACGCAGCGCCCGTCGGTCGATGTGGTGACCGGCACGATCAAGGCCAACTTCCCGACCCGGGTCAGTTTCCAGGTCACTTCGAAGATCGACAGCCGCACGATCCTGGGTGAACAGGGCGCCGAGCAGCTGCTGGGCCAGGGCGATATGTTGTATATGGCGGGCGGTGGCCGCATTTCGCGCATACATGGGCCATTTGTTGACGATTATGAGGTGGAGGCCGTTACGGACTTCCTTCGCGGCCAGGGAGAACCTATCTATATCGAGAGCATTACCGAAGAGGACGAGGAAGCCGCCTTCGACAGCGGGGGCAACAAAGGCGGTGACGAGTTGTACCAGCAGGCGGTTGATCTGGTGGTCCGTGAAGGCAGGGCTTCGACGAGCTTCGTCCAGCGCCACCTGCAGATCGGATATAACCGGGCCGCCCGGATTATAGAACAGATGGAGAAACAGGGTGTTGTCAGCCAAGCAAACCACGTCGGCAAACGCGAAGTCCTTTCGGGTGGGGGCAGCCATTAGGTTTTCAATGAGCATGCTGGCTATTGCCGCCACGCTACTGCTGTTGGCGGCGCCAGCCGCGCGGGCCGCGGCGCCGAAGCCGGTGGTGCTGACCACCGAACAGAAGGCGCTGGTCTCCAGGATCGAAACTTTCGTGAACAATATCACGACGGTCGAGGCCGGTTTCGTGCAGATGAGCGGAAATGGCGGCTTTGCGCGGGGAACCCTCTATCTGCAGCGACCCGGACGCATGCGCTTCGAGTACGATCCGCCGATTCCCTACCTTCTGGTTTCCAACGGCACATTCTTTATCTATGTGGACAAGGAACTGGAACAGGTCACCCATCTGCCGCTATCGAAGACCCCGGCCCACCTGCTGCTACGCGAAAACTTCTCGCTGTCGGACGGATTGGTCCTCACTGGCTTTAAGGAAGAAGGGTCGGTCGTCAGGGTAGAGGTCGGCGACTCGGAAAATACCGACCTTGGCAGGGTGACGCTGACCTTCAACCGCGACCCCCTGTCGCTGAAAAGCTGGACCGTTCTCGACCCGCAGGCGCAACGTATCCAGGTAACCCTGGTCAATCCGCTTTATGGCAAGAAGCTGGACAAGTCGCTATTTGTTTATGTGAATAAGTTCGACCGCAGGAAGGAATAGAAGACGGGTCATGCGGCCGGCTTACGAATTTCCGTTAGAGGGTTATAAAGAATGACTGAACATGGACTGCCGATTGTGGGCGTTCCCTGCTGCGTCGAGGCGCAGGACGAAGGCGCCATCTTCCACAAGGTCGGCGAAAAATACCTTATGGCGGTGGCGCGCGCGTCGCACTGCATGCCGCTGACGATCCCGGCGCTTGGCGACTGGTACGATCCATACGAGCTCGTGGCAAAGCTGGATGGGTTGATGCTGACCGGTAGCCCCTCAAACGTCGAGCCGCATCATTACGAGGGCGAGGCGAGCCGGCCGGGTACCCATCACGACCCGGTGCGCGATGCAACGACCCTGCCGCTGATCACCGCCGCCCTTGAGATCGGCCTGCCGCTGTTCGCGGTCTGCCGTGGCCACCAGGAGCTGAATGTCGCGCTTGGCGGCACGCTGCACCAATATGTCCAGGAACTGGAAGGCAAGCAAGACCATCGGTCCGACAAGACCCGGCCACATGATGAGCGCTACCTTGAGTGCCATTCGGTGACCCTGACTCCTGGCGGTGTGTTGCAAACCCTGTCCGGCGGGGAGACATCGGTAATGGTCAACTCGCTCCACGAACAGGCAATCGACCGGATTGCCGACCGGTTGGAAATCGAAGCGATCAGCGATGACGGCGTGATCGAGGCGGTCAGCGTCAAGGGCACGGAAAGCTTCGCCCTGTCGGTACAATGGCACCCCGAGCATCCGCTGGCGCTGGAATGGCCCTTGTCGCGCGCCATGTTTGCCGCCTTCGGTGAAGCCTGCAAGCAGCGCCAGGCCTCGCGCGGCGGAACCGTGCGCCGGGGCGGCCGCGGCCGCAACCACGCCGCCTGACAACTTTCGGGTGGGCGGTTTTTACCTCCATTTTCCATCCGGCACCGAGCGGCCTCGCCCTTCGAGACGGCGCTACGCGCCTCCTCGGGGTGAGGACACAGGTGTTGAAGCCTCATCCAGAGGAGGTTGCGAAGCAACCGTCTCGAAGGACGAGGTCGCTCCCCCTCAAGCAGAACTCAACCTAAAAACATAAAGGCCTGAAATCTAATGCGTATCGTTACCTGGAATGTGAACTCCGTCCGCCTGCGATTGCCGCTGCTGGAGAAGCTTACCGCGCAGAAGGCGCCAGATGTGATTTGCCTGCAGGAGACCAAAGTAGTCGATGATACGTTTCCAAAAACCGACATTGAGGCAATGGGTTATAAGCATATCGAAATTCGTGGCATGAAGAGTTACAATGGCGTTGCCGTCCTGTCGCGCCTGCCGCTGACACGGCTGGAGGATCACGCCTTTTGCGGCCGCGACGATTGCCGCCACCTCGGCGTGACTGTCGATGGCATCGATCTGCATTGCCTTTACGTGCCGGCAGGCGGCGATGAGCCCAATCCGGACACCAACGACAAATTCGCCCACAAGCTTCAATTCATTGATGAAATGGCGCATTGGTCGGCGCAAACCCGGAAACAGGGCCGATCGGCGATTGTGACGGGCGACTTCAATGTGGCGCCGCTGGAAGCGGACGTCTGGTCGCACAAGCAACTCCTGAAAGTAGTGAGCCACACCCCGATCGAAGTCGAGAAATTCGACCGTGCCCAGGCGGCCGGTCAATGGACCGATGCGGTGCGGCGTTTCGTACCCGCGGAGGAGAAGCTTTATTCATGGTGGAGCTATCGCGCAAAAGACTGGGCGGCGGCGGACCGGGGACGGCGGCTGGACCATGTCTGGGCGTCGCCGGACCTGGAAGGCAGACTTTCCGGCGCCTCGATACTGCGTGATGCCCGGGGTTGGGAGAGGCCGTCGGACCATGTGCCCGTGATCGTGGATATTGACTAACAATTAGGCGTTGAACCTAATTTATCTCGGTAATTGCTCATGATGCCTTATAAACAAGGCGCAACTCCGAGTCGCATGCGAGTCGAACGAGTCAGGAACAGTTACCTATCCGCCAGGCAGCGCCTCATGCTGAATAGATATGATAGCGCCCCGGTTGGATCGGCGGCGGCGGCGAAAGTTCGGTCCATTCGGCCAGCGGCAGAGGCTGATCGCTGAGGACAACTCCACCAGGCAGCATCAACGGCGCCAGCAACGGCGTAATCATGGCCGCTAACTTTTGATTGCGCGCGCTGTCGCCCGTTCCAATATCGCTATGCGCCAGAATAGCGTTCCGGCCCAGGCGGGCCAGCGCGCGTGGCAATGTTTCGGTTATGTCCCCAAGAAACATATGATTGTCATCGGGTACGCAGTCGGGATGTGCCGCGACTTGACGATCGAAAACATATATTTCCCGATCCGGGAATGTTTCACGCAGATGGTCCCATGTTCGCCCGTTGCCCAACCCCAGTTCCAGAATATGGCCAGTCTTCCCGGCGACCCGGCCTGCCGCCCAGTTGATGCAATCACGCTGCGCCTCAAGCCGCCGAATGGCGCTTTCCAGGCGACTCATGGGGAAGGTTTCCGTGGCGCCATGGCGCCAGCTCTCATGCGCGATGAATATAGTTGGATCATTTGTTCCGCCCACCCGCCACGTCGCGCAGGCGTGAATTGGTATTTTCCAAGCGGTGGGCCAACTCCCGCATCACCTCGATCGCGATCTCGGGGAACTCCTTGACCAGGCGGAAAAAGAGATCCTTGGTGATCCGCAGGGCTTCCAGGCTGGTTACCGCGGTCACCGTCGCGGTGCGCGGCACATCACAAAGAATGGCGATTTCTCCGACAAAGTCATGATCGCTCAAACGGGCGACGACAAGCGGCCCTTCTTCCGTGCCGATGCTGACCTCCGCCTTGCCGGAAATAATGACAAAGGCGGCGTCGCCGGCGTCGCCCTGGTGAAACAGCACATCGCCGCCCGAATAAGAGAGCCGCTCACTGGTAAAGGCCAGCAGTTTTAATTTCGCCGGCTCGATCTTGGCGAACATGGGGATTTTGCGGAGCAGGTCTACTTCTTGCTGGAGGCTCATGTCATCGTTCCTTCGGCCGAATCGCGGCGTTTCTATTGCTCTTGCAGCATTTGGGCCAGCTTGCTGCCGGGTTTGCTGGAAAGCTCCTGATAAGATCCCGTCTCGACCACGCGCCCCGCCTCCATGATGGCGACCCGCCCGAACTTCTCGGCGATCGCGGGATTGCTGGCGGTCCAGATGATCGTTGCGCCCTTGCGGGCGGAAAGCACGCTTTCAAGAATACGCGTCTGTGACGCGGCGTCCAGCGCCACGGTGGCGTCGTGAACAATCAGGATGCCGGGCTGTTTCAGCAGGGCGCGGGCGACCGCTATCTTCTGACGCTGCGCGGAAGACAGGCGCGAACCGCCACTGCCGGTCTCCGCGTCGAGGCCGACCAGCATGATCGTGTCGCGCAAGCCCATCTCGTCAAGTATCTCGGCGATCAACGCACCCACGCGATTCGCCGCATTGGCCTGGCCATACACCAGCTTGCCAAACAAGATATTGTCCTGAATCGTCGCGCCCGGTGTATAGGCGGCGGCGTCGAAGAACGCGATTTCGGACACTAAATCTTCCGGCAGGTCCGCGGCGAACACGCGCCTGGCCTCAATCAGGCGCTCGCGGGTCGGGTCGTCGATCAGGCCCAGGCGATGGCGCGCCGGGATCAATTTGAATGTAAGCGCCGTCAGCCTTTGCCGGTCTGTTTCGGTCAGCGAATCCAGCCCGCGGGCCGCCCGGCCAAGAATAGCCTGGAATTCCGGCAGTTCCTCGGCCGAGATAAAGCTGAACTGATCGAAAAATTCATGGCCCGGCGGCAGATCGGCGAACAACTCGACCATGGTTTCAGCGACCCGCTGACCAATGTTCAGGAGCTCCCCGGTCAGGCCGACACTTTCCAGAACCCGCCGCATATAGGGATGCTCGGCGATACCGTCATCGTTCAACGCCTTGCCAAGAGGCACCCCGAACAGCAGGTTTTCGGCAACTGTCGCATTGGTGTTGTAATGGGCGGCGTCGAACGGTTCGACGGTTCCCGCAAGGCCGGGGTCGTCCAGCCGTTCGCGCATCGCCATGCGGGCGTTAAGAACCTTCCCGGCAACATCGGGGTTTTTCGCCGGATCGACGGCGCCGCGCAGGCCAAAGCGGTATATATCGTCGCTGAGGTCGAGCGCGTGGAGAATCGTAATCGCACGCTTATGCAATTCGCCGGCATTGGCCGCGCCAGCGGCGACGTAATCGATCCAGTCCGCGTTAAAGTCCAGCACCGTGTTGCCGGACATCTCGGCTTCGGCTTCATCGGCGGCCCGGCTCTTCTTTCCGGCATCATCGTATGACGCGGGCGCCAGCGGCCGGTATTTAAGCCCGTATGTCAGCGCCTCCCATACCGTGCCCGCCTGTATGAACGCGTTCTGCCCGGCGTAACCGATATGCCGGCCGGTAACCGCGAGCGGCAGCTTATGCATGTCATGCCCGCCAAGGCCGATCGACCCGCTCATGGGCTCAAGCAGGCCGGCCAGAGCCAGGATAAGCTCATCCTTGCCGCTATTGCCGGCTCCAAGTAACGCCAGATGAGTCCCCGCCGGCACCGTCAGCGTGGCGCCATCGAGCGGCCGGTATCCGTCATCGTCGACGAGGCTGACATTCTGAACCTCGATGGCGCCGTCGATATCCTCTTCCAGCGGATCGCCGAGCAGGCGCGATTCATCCAGCATGCCTGGCGGGTCGAATTGTTCGGTCACCTGCTCATACTTGATACGGACATCTTCCTTCTGCTGATACCAGGTCAGCAATTCCTTCCAGGGGCTGGCCAGATCCTTGTAGGCGGCCAGCACCGCGACAAGCGCGCCAAAACTGAGATGCCCTTCGATAACCAGCCACCCGCCAATCGAGAAAAAGAAAAACGGCGTAAGCTTGTCGATGAAATTATTGAGAAACTTAATGAAAAACTTCCGGCGATAAATGTCATAGCGGATCCAGTAAATGGTGCCGAGTCGGTTCGAAAACCGCGACAATTCGCGCGCCGCGCCGTCATTGGCATGGATTTCAGCAACGCCGGACACCGACTCGCCGATATGGTCGGACAGGCGCCGCACATTCTGAACTCGCTGCTTGCCCAGCCGGTTCACGGCGCGCTGCAATTTCGGGATCGCATAGATCTGGAACGGGTAAAGTGCGATCGCGGCAACCCCGAGGACCGGATCCTGAATCATGATGAAGCTGAGAATGATCAGCAACTGCCCACCCTGAAACAGGGGGTCCGCGAAGGCGGCCCCGATGAACCCGCCCAGCGGCTCCACCTCGGCGGTGATCATGGGAATCAGTTCGCCCTGGCTGATCTTGCGGAAATGGGGCAGCGGAAACCGTAAAATCCGTTGAAAAAGCTGATAGCGCAGCCGGCGCAACAGGCGTTCGCCCATCCGCCCCTTATAGACGTTGATGTAGTATTTCAGGATGCCGTTGATGAACACCAGGGCCAGATATATTCCGCTAAGCAACAGCAGAAAGGATATCTGATCTATCTCCAGCGTAGCCACGGGCATGCCGAACAGCGGTATTTCATAAAAATCGGGCGGTGCCTGGGTAACGTCGCCAATGGCGCGGTTCACGATCAGCTTGGGCATATCCAGCGACAGATAAAGAAACGGATATGACAGCACGATAATGCCGAGCAGCCATAGCTGCTGCATCTTGCTGTAGCGGATAATGAATTTGAAGATGGTGGATTCCATCCCCTGACCACCCCTTTCGCCGCCTCTTGCCGCCAACATTAGGCCGGCGGAGCATGAATCCCCGGGCCCCCTTGACGATAACTTGAAAAAAGTTTCTTCCGGGAAACGGCGTTACCGTGTCATAGTCTCTGGTCGGTGTCGATGAACAAGGGCCCTGTAGGGGTGGACCGTCTTCAATTTTTCGGGAGCGTGCCATGGGCAGGCATAAGGACACGAGGGTATTAATATATAGCCACGATACCTTCGGGCTGGGGCATCTGCGCAGATGCCGGGCGATCGCCCACTCGCTGGTGGGGTACGATCAGAATATGTCGGTCCTGATTTTATCGGGATCGCCGATCATCGGCAACTTCGATTTCCGCGCCCGGGTCGATTTCGTGCGGGTTCCCGGCGTCATCAAGCTGCGCAACGGCGATTACACCTCGCTGGCGCTGCATATCGACGTCGAGGAGACTTTGGCAATCCGCGCCTCCATCGTTCAGCATACGGCGGAAGCCTTCAGCCCGGACCTTTTCATCGTCGACAAGGAACCGCTGGGCCTGCGTGGCGAGGTGGAAGGCACATTGGAGCTGTTAAAAAGCAAGGGCACGCCGCTGGTGCTGGGCCTGCGCGATGTCCTGGACGATCCGGCGGCGCTGCGGGCCGAGTGGACCCGCAAGCGGGCATTGCCAGCGTTACAAGACCTTTACGATGAAATCTGGGTTTATGGCGACCCGGAAATATGCGACCCGCTGGCCGGCCTCGGCGTTTCGCAAGCGATCCGCGACAAAACGTACTTTACCGGTTATCTGCGGCGCGAACTCCCGGTCGACCCGCCGATGCACACCCCGCTGAACAAGATTGAAGCGCCCTATCTCCTGGTTACGCCTGGCGGTGGCGGTGACGGCCAGGAAATGGTGGACTGGGTGCTCAGCGCCTACGAAATTGATCCCGACCTGCCACATCCGGCATTGCTGGTGCTTGGCCCTTTCATGGCCTCGGAAAACCAGGCGGAGTTCCAGGCGCGGGCGAACATGCTGCCCAATGTCGAGGTCATCACCTTCGACGCCCATATGGAAAGTCTGATTGACCAGGCCATCGGCATCGTCGCCATGGGTGGCTACAACACCTTTTGCGAAATTCTCTCTTTCGACAAACCGGGCCTGATCGTGCCCCGCACGGTGCCGCGCAAGGAGCAATATATCCGCGCGTCGCGCGCACAGGAACTGGGCCTGGTCCGGATGCTGATCAATGACGGCGTGCGCAACCCGTGTGATATGTCGACCGCCCTGCGTTTCCTCGCCAGCCAGCCGCGACCATCAGCGGCCATGCGACCCGGCATGATGGACGGAGTGCAAACGGTCAACCAGCTTGCCGACCGGCTGCTGCACGGGCGCACGGCCAACGTTCGGCCGTCCCATGGCCCCAGGGCGGAGCGGCAGCAGGCGTGACCGCGGTCGCCGTCATCCTGAAAGGCTACCCCCGCCTGTCCGAAACCTTCATCGCACAGGAAATATTGGCGCTACAGCGGCGCGGGCTGGACCTGCGGATCGTCTCGCTACGCCACCCTACCGACAAGGAAATCCACCCGGTCCACCGGGAAATTACCGCGCCGGTCAGCTACCTGCCCGAATATCTGCACAGCGAGCCATTTCGCGTGCTGCGCGGCTTCGCCGCCGCCCGGAAGCTGCCGGGATACGCCCGCGCCCGCGCCACATGGCGCCACGATCTCGCCCGCGACCGGACCCGCAACCGCGTCCGCCGTTTCGGCCAGGCCTGCGTGCTGGCGGCGGAGTTGCCGGGCGACATCACGCATCTCTATGCCCATTTCCTGCATACCCCGGCCTCGGTCACGCGCTATGCGGCGATCATGCGCGGCCTGCCCTGGAGCTGTTCGGCCCACGCCAAGGATATCTGGACGTCGCCGAATTGGGAAATCGCGGAAAAGCTGGCGGACGCCGCCTGGACGGTGACCTGCACGCGCGCCGGGTTCGATCGTCTGGCCGGACTCGCCCCCGACCCGGACAAGGTCGGCCTCGTCTATCACGGTCTGGATCTTGACCGCTTCCCGCCGCCCACTGGCGCGCGTCCCGCGAGGGACGGCGGCGATCCGGGTGAGCCGGCCATCATCCTTTCCGTCGGCCGCGCGGTTGAAAAGAAGGGTTATGGCGACCTGCTGGCCGCACTCGCCCTGTTGCCGCCGGAAATGAACTGGCGCTTCCGCCATATCGGCGGCGGCGGCGTCTCGGATCGGCTGAAAGCGGAGGCCGAGCGGCTTGGCATCACCGGGCGGATCTGCTGGCTGGGCGCGCGATCCCAGGAAAAGGTGCTTGAAGAACTGAGGGCCGCCGATCTGTTCGTGCTGTCCAGCAAGATCGGCAAGGATGGCGACCGTGACGGCCTGCCCAACGTCCTGATGGAGGCGGCGAGCCAGACTCTGCCGCTGTTGGCAACCAGCGTTTCGGGCATCCCGGAACTGGTGGAAGACGGCCGCACCGGTCTTTTGGTCGAGCCCGGCGACATCGAGGCGCTGGCGCGGTCTCTGGCGCGCCTGATCCGGGATCCGGAGTTACGCCGTGAACTGGGCGCCGCCGGCGCGCGAAAGGTCGGGGCGGATTTCTCGTTGTCCGGCAATATCGCGGGCATCGCGGCACGGTTCGGCCTGACGGAACCGCGGGAGCAGGCTACCGCATGCGAATAGCTTTTTATGCGCCACTGAAATCACCGGACCACCGCGTGCCCTCGGGCGACCGCACGGTGGCCCGCCTGTTCGTGCGCGCGCTGCGGGAGGGCGGGCATGGTGTCGAGATTGCCTCGCGCGTGCGTGCGTTCGACGGAAAAGGGGATACTTTCAAACAGGATAAAATCCGTGCCGCCGCCGAACGGAGCGCCGACAGTTATATCGCGCGGAATCGCACCACGCCGCCAGACCTGTGGTTCACCTATCACCTCTATCACAAGGCGCCCGACTGGATTGGCCCACGGGTCGCGAGCGCCTTCGGCATTCCCTATGTAGTGGCGGAAGCCAGCTATGCGCCGAAGCAGAAGGACGGTCCCTGGGGGCTGGGGCACGACGCGGTGGCGGACGCGTTGCGCGCCGCCACCCACGTTATCTGCCTCAATCCGGCGGACGAGGATTGCATTGTCGGGTTGCGGGGCTACGACGGCCGCATCCGTCATCTGGCGCCGTTCCTCGACAGCGGCCCGGCGCACCGGGCGGCGGCCCGGCGCAAGTCCCTGCGGGCGGGCTTGGCGGAGGCGCTGCGGATCGACGAGAAAACTCCCTGGATCGCGGCGACCGCGATGATGCGGCCGGGTGACAAGCTGGCTTCATACCGGTTGCTGGGCCAGGCGTTGCGCCAAATCGAGGCGCGGCCCTGGGTCTTGCTCGTGGCGGGCGACGGCGAGGCTCGCCCCGAAGTCGAACAGGCCCTCGATTTTCCCGGCCGGGTGCATTTTCTGGGCCGCGCGGACCGCGAGACCGTCGATGGCCTGCACGCGGCGGCCGATATCGGCGCCTGGCCCGCAGTCAACGAGGCATACGGGATGGCGGTGCTCGAGGCCCAGACCGCCGGCCTGCCGCTCGTCGCGGGCGATCGCCCCGGCGTACGGCAGATCGTGATCGACGGCGAGACCGGCCTTTTGACGCCGGAAGGTGACGTCGAGGCATTTGCGGCGGCTATCGGCAGCCTGCTGGATGATCCGGCCCGCATCGCGCAAATGAGGAAAACTTCCTTAAAAACAATAGGCGACCGCCATAACCTGATAAACGCCGCGATACAGCTTGACCGTATTCTGAAAGAGGCCGTTGCCGCCGCCGGTGAGACCGCGTAATGGTCCATTTCGCCGTCGTTCGTCATGCGCCGACCGAATGGAACGCCATCGGGCGCGTCCAGGGCCGCTCCGACATTCCGCTCAGCGAGGCTGGCCGGGAAATTGCCGCTGGCTGGTCGCTGCCCGCCGGCCTGGACGGTTTTCAGGCGATCGCCAGCCCGCTGACGCGCACCGTTGAGACCGCACATCTTCTGCTCGGCCGCGCGGCGGCGACGGACGAACGGTTGATCGAGATGGACTGGGCCGTTTGGGAGGGCCGCGAACTGCCCGACCTGCGCGCCGAACTGGGCGATTTGATGGTGGCCTGGGAGGCCAAGGGTTTGGATTTCCGCGCGCCGGAGGGTGAGAGCCCGCGCGACGTACAGGCCCGCCTCGCCCCCCTGCTGGCCGAAATAGCCGAGGCCGCGCGGCCGACCCTGGCCGTCACCCACAAGGGCGTCATCCGCGCGCTTTATGCGCTCGCCGTCGGGTGGGATATGAGCGACAAGCCGCCGGAGAAGCTGCGCGACGATTGCGTCCATGTTTTCACGCTCTCGGCCGAAGGCCTGCCATCGGTCGACCAATTGAACCTGCCGTTGACCGGCGGGGAGACCGGATGACCGCCCCGCGCGTCATGGTCTATGTCCAACATCTGCTGGGGATCGGCCACCAGATGCGCGCCGCTGCGATCATCCGCGCCATGCAGGCCAGCGGCCTTGAAGTCACCTGCGTATCCGGCGGCGAGGCCGGCGGCATGCCCGATCTGGGCGGCGCGCGTCTTATCCAGCTGCCGCCGGTCAAGGCCGCCGACGCGACCTTCACCAGCCTCGTTGATCCGGAGGGCCGCGAAATCGACGACGCCTGGCGGGAAAGGCGATGCGCGGCGCTGCTGGAGGCCTTTCACGAAATTGATCCCAATGTCCTGCTGATCGAGAGCTTCCCGTTCGGCCGATGGCAGTTCCGATATGAACTTATGCCGCTGCTGCGGGCGGCGCGGGCGGGGGGCGTCGCGGTGGCCTCGTCGGTGCGCGACATCCTGGTTGAAAAGAACAAACCGGGCCGCCAGGAAAAAATCGTCGCCATCCTGCGGGAATGTTTCGACGTGGTGCTGGTCCATGGCGACGAGTCCCTGGTTCCCTTCGGCGCCACCTTCAGGTCCGCGGGCGATATCGCCGATCTGATCCGCTACACCGGCTACGTCGCGCCGCCCCCACCGGACGCCTCCCCGGAGGGGCCCGGCAAGGGAGAGGTCGTGGTCGCGGCTGGCGGCGGCGCGGTGGGCGGCATCCTGTTGCGCACGGCGCTGGCCGCGCGCCCGTTGACCACCATGGCCGCGGCGCCATGGCGCCTGATAACCGGGCCCAACCTGGCGGCGGAAGAGCGGGAGAAACTTGTTGAAACACAAGGCGTTACGGTGGAAACGCTGCGCCGGGATTATCGCGAGGTTTTGAGCCGCGCGGCACTATCGGTCAGCCAGGCCGGCTACAACACGGTGATGGATATTCTTGTCACCGGGGTCCACGCCGTATTGGTCCCCTTCGCCGCCGAGGGCGAGACCGAACAGGCACAGCGCGCCCGCCTGCTAGCCGGGCGTGGCCGCGTGCAAGTGGCCGACGAGGCCACCCTCACCCCCGAGTCCCTGGCCGCCGCGATCGACGAGGCCCTGTCCTGTCCCGCCCCGGCGCTTGAGGGTTTGGCGCTGAATGGGGCCGCCGAAACGGCGCGGGCGGTGCGGGAACTGGTCGAGCGATAGAACTCGGCCTATACTATTCGGCAAATGAACGGAGTGAGCAAGATAACAATAGATGAGGGCATGCCGGCGGACGGCGACGAGCCGTGGCGGGCGCTCGATGCCGAGCTCGAGACTTGGACGCGAGCAGGGCTGACGGCCCGGTTCTGGTGGCGCGACGACGATGCGACACGGCCGGGGCCGCTGCTCGACCGGCTGCTGGAAACGGCCGGGCAGACACCCATCGCGCTGGCGGTTATCCCGGCAACGGCGGAGGATTCGCTGGCGGCGCGACTGGCGGAACACAGCCGCCAGGGAGGCAGCGCCCTGGTGCTGCAGCATGGATACGCGCACCTCAATCATGCCCCGCCCACCACCAAAAAGGCGGAATTCGGCGATCACCGGCCGCTGGAAACCATGCTGGACGAACTGGTCCAGGGCCGGCGGAGACTGGAAGCCCTGTTCGGCGAACATTTCGAGCCGATCCTCACGCCGCCCTGGAACCGCATCGGCAACGAAGTCGCCAAATCCCTGGGGCAATCCGGGCTGCAAGGGTTGTCGCGCTTCGGCCCGCGCGGGTCCAACGAGGGCGACAGGGTTGTCAACACCCATATCGACATCATCGACTGGCGCGGGGACCGGGGTTTCGTGGGCGAGCGGCAAGCCCTGACGGCGGCGACCGGACATCTGGCGGCGCGGCGAGCCGGCGCCGCCGACCGGGACGAACCAACCGGTCTGTTGACCCACCACCGCGACCATGACGAGGCCTGTTGGCGTTTCATCGTGCGGTTCAACGCCGCCATCAATGCCCATCCGGCTGCGCTTTGGGTGACACCATGACCCGCTATCATTATCCGCCAAAGGCCCTGTTGGGCGACTATCTGCGCGCCGGCGGGGGATTCGCCATCACCGGCGGATCGGCTCTTTTTCTTGTAACCGCAACGCCCGTGACGGTAATTTTGAGCTCACTGGCACTCCTGTTCGGTATTTTTGGCTTGCGCACGGCGCTGCGTCAGTTCACCGTGATCGAAATATCGAACGAGGCGGTTACCGTGGTGGGCGCTGGCGGAAAACGCATGGCGTGGCGCGACGTTCGACAATTGCGGCTGGACTATTATTCAACCCGCCGCGACGATCGGGGAGGCTGGATGCAAATGAAGATATCGGGCCCCGGCGGTCATATCCGGGTCGATTCCGCGCTGAACAAGTTCGAGCGCCTGGCCGGCGAGGTCGCGGCCCGCGCGGCGGCGCATGATGTTGCGATGAACGATACGACACTGAGCAACTTCCAGGCGCTGGGTGTATCGCCGCCGCCAGAGGTAACGGAGGCCAGCGCGTGAGCAAGGATCTGTTGAAAGTTACGGATCTGCGCATTGGCTTCGACCTGCCGGAAGGCGTGATCGAGGCGGTGCGTGGCGTATCCTTCTCCATCAAGCCGGGGGCGACCGTGGCGCTGGTTGGGGAATCGGGTTCCGGCAAAACCGTGGTTTCCCAGGCCATAATGGGGATATTGCCCAAGTCGGCGCGCATAACCAGCGGATCTATCCTGTTCAACGATCCCGAAAAGAAATCCGGCGCGGTGGATATTGCCGCCCTGCATCCCAACAGCCGCGCCATGCGCGACATCAGGGGCGGGCGCATATCGATCATCTTCCAGGAGCCGATGACCTCGCTGTCGCCGCTGCATACGATCGGCAATCAGATTTCCGAGGCCCTGACGCTTCATCGTGAATGCTCGACTTCTGAAAGCAAGGAACTAACCCGCGAAATGCTGCATATGGTCGGCTTTCCGGACCCGGCCCGGGCGCTGAGAACGTACCCTTTCGAACTTTCCGGCGGGCTGCGCCAGCGGGCGATGATCGCCATGGCCCTGATCTGCCATCCGGCGCTGTTGGTCGCCGACGAGCCGACCACTGCTCTGGATGTGACAATTCAGGCCCAGATACTGAAGCAGGTCATTGACTTGCAGTCGGAACTGGGGATGGCGGTTCTGATCATCACGCATGATTTGGGCATCGTCGCCAACGTCGCCGAGGAGGTCGTGGTGATGTATCACGGCGAGGTCATGGAATCGGGCGGGCTGGAGGACATCTTCCGCAATCCGCAACATCCCTATCTGGAAGCGCTGCTGCGCGCGGTGCCGCGCTTTGGCATGGGGCCGGACGAGCGGCTGATTCCAATTCGCGAAATTGCCCCGCCAAAGGACACGATGCTGAAAACCGGCCGGGAAATCGTAAAGGACGGCACCCCCATCCTGTCGGTCGAGGGGCTTTCAAAGACCTTCTCGATCCGCAGGGAATCCTGGTTCGGCAGCGCCGAGGCCGAGCGCGTCGTCGCGGTGAACGATGTCGGGTTCGAGATCAAACGCGGCGAATGCCTGGGCCTGGTCGGCGAAAGCGGTTGCGGCAAAACCACCGTCAGCAAGATCATCATGCGCGCGCTCGCCCCCGACAGCGGCAGCGTCACCTGGCATGGCGATGACGAGCCGGTCGATGTGCTGGGGCTGGAGGGCGCGGCGCTAACCGCCCTGCGCCGCAAGATCCAGTTTATCTTCCAGGATCCCTTCGGCTCGCTGAACCCGCGCATGCGCGTCGAGGACCTGATCGGCGAACCCCTGGTGATTCACAACATCGGCACCGCGAAAGAGCGATCCGAGCTGGTGTCGGAACTGCTGCGGCTGGTCGGCCTCGACATGCGGCATTCAAAGCGCTACCCGCACAGTTTTTCCGGCGGTCAGCGCCAGCGCATCGGCATCGCCCGCGCCCTGGCCCTGCAGCCCGAACTGATCATCTGCGACGAGCCCGTCTCGGCGCTGGACGTATCGATCCAGGCGCAAATTCTGAATCTTCTGAAGGATCTGCAGCAGGCGCTGGGCCTGACCTATCTGTTCATCTCGCACAATCTGGCCGTGGTCGATTATATCGCCGACCGCATCGCGGTTATGTGCCAAGGCCGGCTGGTCGAGATCGCACCGCGGGAAGCCCTGTTTCGCAATCCGGTTCACCCCTATACACGGCGCCTGCTGGCCGCCGTGCCCGAACCAAGCCTCGACCACAAGCTGGATTTCGCCCAGTTGATGGAGGAGCGAGCCTCCAACCCCGCCGCATGGCCGCAACCCTTCACCGACGACGGCACGGCCGCGCCGGCGATGCGCGACCTCGGAGACGGCCATTTCGTCCGGGCGATGGCTGATGTGCCATTAAAGGAATCCGCATGATGCGCCGGCTGTTGCTTGTCCTGGCGCTGATCCATGGCGCCCCCCTGGTGGCCGGCGCCGCCGAGTATGGCGAATCCCCGGTGCTGGCCGAAAAGGTCGGCGAGGGCAAGCTGCCAACGGTGGCCGAACGGCTGCCCGAGAAGCCCTATGTGGTGCGAATGGACGGCGACCGAAAGCCGGGGAGGTATGGCGGGGACCTGAATATTCTGATGGCGCGCTCCAAGGATGTGCGCCAGATGGTCGTATATGGCTATGCGCGGCTGGTGAAATATAACCCCGATTTCGAACTCATCCCGGATATCCTCGAAGCCATCGATGTAGAGGAAGGGCGGATCTTCACCCTGCATCTTCGCAAGGGTCACCGCTGGTCCGATGGCGCACCCTTCACCACCGAGGATTTCCGCTATTGGTGGGAGAATGTCGCCAACGATGAAAATCTCGCGCCATCCGGCCCTCCGGTGGATTTACGGGTCAATGGTGAAATTCCAAAGGTCGAGTTTATTGACGAGACCACTGTCCGATATAGCTGGCAGGCGCCCAACCCCCGGTTCCTGCCGGCGCTGGCGAGGGCGGGGCCGCTCTATATCTACCGGCCGGCGCATTATCTGAAACAGTATCACGCGGCCTACGGCGACGAGACGGCGCTGAACGAGGCCGCCAAGGCGCGGGACCAGCGCAACTGGGCCTCGCTGCACAACAAGCTGGATAACCAGTACAAGAACGACAATATCGAACTGCCCAGCCTGCAGCCCTGGATCAACACCACGGCGCCCCCCTCGGAGCGCTTCATATTCCAGCGCAACCCTTATTTCCACCGGGTCGATCCGGAAGGGCGGCAGCTTCCCTATATCGACCGCGTCATCATGCAAATCGCCAGTTCCAAGATCATCCCGGCCAAGGCCGGCACCGGCGAGTCGGACCTGCAGGCGCGCTATCTACGCTTCGATAACTTCACTTTTCTACGCGAGAACCAGGACCGGAACGGGTACAAAACCCTGTTGTGGCGAATTGGCAAGGGCTCGCACATGACGCTCTACCCGAACCTGAACGCTCAGGACGTGGAGTGGCACAAGCTGTTTCGCGACGTGCGGGTCCGCCGGGCGCTGTCGCTGGCCATAAACCGCGAGGAAATCAATCAGGTCATCTATTTCGGTCTGGCCCTGGAGTCGCAGAACACGGTGTTACCGCAGAGCCCGCTGTTCAAGCCGGAATACCAGACCGCCTGGACCGCCTTCGACCTTAAACAGGCCAACACGCTGCTGGACGAGGTGGGGCTGACCGAGCGCGACAGTTCAGGGCTGCGGCTGTTGCCCGACGGGCGGCCGATGGAGCTTATCGTGGAGACCGCCGGCGAAAGCACCGAACAGACCGACGTGCTGGAACTGGTGCGCGACAGCTGGAAGAAAATCGGCATCGCGCTGCACAGCAAGCCGTCCCAGCGTGAAGTCGTGCGCAACCGCATTTATGCCGGCGAAACCCTGGTATCGATCTGGGAGGGGCTGGAAAATGGCCTGCCCGGCCCCGACACGCTGCCCGACGAACTGGCTCCGGTGCATCAGGAACATTACCAATGGCCGAAATGGGGCCAGCATGTCGAGACCTCGGGGGCGAGTGGCGAACCCGTGGATATGGACAAGCCAAAAGAGCTGCTGGCGCTGCTGGACGACTGGTACGCGGCCGGCGACCGGCCGGCGAAAGCGGAAATCTGGCACAAAATGCTGTCGATCTGGGCCGACCAGGTTTTTACCATCGGTATCGTCAGCGGCACATTGCAGCCTGTCGTGGTCAATGCGAAACTGCGGAACGTTCCCGCAAAGGGTATGTTTACCTGGGAGCCTGGGGCCCATTTCGGGATCTACGAGCCCGACAGTTTCTGGTTCGACAAATAATGAAGCGGTGAGGGGAAAATGCTTCGCTATACGGTTCACCGACTGATTGTTATGGTGCCAACGTTGCTGGCGATCAGCATGTTGGTGTTCGTCATCATCCAGCTGCCGCCAGGCGACTATCTGACCACCTATATCGACGAATTGCTAAGCCAGGGCGAAACCGTCAACGCCGAGCGAATTGAATTTCTGAGGCAGCAATACGGCTTCGACAAGCACCCGGTCGAGCAATATTTCGTCTGGATGTTCGGTCTGCTGCAGGGCAATCTTGGCTATTCCTTCGAACACAGCCTGCCGGTGACCGAAGTCATCGGCGACCGCATCCTGCTGACCTTCATAGTGTCTTTCGCGACCATCATATTCACCTGGGTCGTATCCTTCATCATCGGCACCTATTCGGCGGTCTATCAGTACAGCCTGGGCGACTACGCGCTTTCCTTCCTGGGTTTCGTGGGGCTGGCGACGCCGAACTTCCTGCTGGCGCTGGTTCTGTTGTGGCTTGCCAATGCCTATTTCGGCACCTCGATCGGCGGGCTGATGGACCCGGACTATCTCGGCCAGCCCTGGAGCTGGGGCAAGATGCTGTCGGTGCTGGAGCATCTGTGGATTCCGGTCGTGGTGATCGGCACATCGGGCACCGCCGGCATGATCCGCCGGCTGCGCGCCAATCTACTGGATGAGCTGCACAAGCAATATGTGGTGACCGCCCGGGCCAAGGGGCTGCATCCCTTCAAGGTCCTCATCAAATACCCCTTGCGCATGTCGCTGAATCCCTTCATCGCCGATATCGGCAACCTGTTGCCCCAGGTAATTTCGGGGGCGGCCATTGTTTCGGTCGTGCTGTCGCTGCCGACCACCGGCCCGATGCTGTTGAGCGCGCTGCAAAGCCAGGACATGTATCTGGCGGGTTCCTTTCTGATGATGCTGGCGATGCTGACCGTGTTCGGCACGCTGCTGTCCGACATCGCGCTGGCGATGCTTGATCCACGCATCCGGCTTGGCGGGGGGGCGCAAAAATGACGGACCGCGCCGACATACCCCATTACGTCAATCCGGCGCCCTTCGACGCCCACTCGGTGACGGCGATCACGCCGGAGCAGGAACGCTATTACACGGCGTCGCAATTCCGATTGATGTGGTGGCGTTTCAGGCGACATCGGCTGGCCGTGGTCAGTGGAGTCTTCCTGCTGGCGATGTATTTTTCGATCCTGATCAGCGAATTCATCGCGCCCTACGACCTGCACCACCGCAATACGCAGATGCTCTATGCGCCGCCGCAGGGAATCCATCTGTTTCATGAAGGATCGTTTGTTGGGCCATTTGTCTATGGCTTCGACAAATCGCTGGATATGACCAGGCTGAAATGGGTCTATGAGGAAAATCCGGCAAAAATCCAGCTACTGAATTTCTTCTGCGTTGGCGATTATCCGGGCGCGGCATATGAATTCTGGGGCCTCGTCGAGGGCCGTTTCCATTTCGTCTGTCCGGCCGACGGCGGAACCTTTTACCTGATGGGCACCGACCGGCTGGGCCGCGACATGTTTTCACGCATCGTCCAGGGGGCGCGGATTTCCCTCTCGGTGGGGCTGATCGGCATCACCCTCAGCTTCATACTCGGCCTCACGATCGGCGGTGTGGCGGGCTATTACGGCGGCCTCACCGACACCATCGTACAGCGGGTCATTGAAATTATCAGATCTTTCCCGGAATTGCCTCTGTGGATGGCTTTATCGGCGGCGATGCCGGTAAATTGGAGCCCGATTCTGGTTTATCTGGGCATCACGATGATTCTGGCGTTGCTGGACTGGCCGGGACTGGCGCGCGCGGTCCGCTCGAAGCTGCTGGCGCTGCGCGAAGAGGATTTCTGTACCGCGGCCCAACTGATGGGTGCGCGGCCGAAGCGGATCATCTACCGCCACCTGCTGCCCAGCTTCATGAGTCACCTGATCGCCTCGGCGACCCTGTCGATCCCGTCGATGATCCTGGCGGAAACCGCGCTGAGCTTCCTGGGCCTCGGCCTGCGCCCGCCAATCACCAGCTGGGGCGTCCTGTTGAACGAGGCGCAGAACATAAATGTCGTGGCCATTTACCCCTGGCTGATGCTTCCCGTCGCGCCGGTAATCCTGGTTGTTCTGGCCTTCCAGTTCCTCGGGGACGGATTACGCGACGCGGCAGACCCATATAAATAGGCGTGAAGCCTACCGTGACACCACCGCCACCTCGACCGTTCCCTCGGCGCCGCCGATCTCCACCGACGGCAATCGGTCCGGCTCCATCGCCGGGCGGTAGCCCTGGCTGACCGCCAGGTCGTAGGTTTCGCCGGGGGCGGTGGCCCGCGCGCCGATCGCCTTGTTGTGCTTTTCCAGCTTGGCGGCGAAATTTACCGCATCGCCGATCACCGTATATTCCAGGCGGGATTCATCGCCCACCGCCCCGAAGACAACGTCGCCGGCCACCACGGCGGCGCCCAGGACCAGCGGTGTCGCGCCGGCATCGACGCGGTCCCGGCTCCATTCGTCCGCCGCCGCGATAACGGCCTCCAACGCGCGCAACGCGTCGGCGGCGTGGGTTTCGCTGGGCAAGACCGCCCCGAACGTCGCCAGAATGCCATCGCCAAGAAATTTATCGATACTGCCCCCATGTTTCTGGATCGCCGGTATCATGCGCGACTGATATTCCACCAGAACGCCGATCAGGTCGGACGGCGGTAGAGTTTTGGAAAGTTGCGTAAAGCCCCTTATATCGACCGTCAGAATCGAGGCCTCGCGGGCCTCGCCATGACCGGGCAGAACCTGATGTTCCGCCCCGGTGATGCGGTTGGCGATCCCGGGTGCGAAAAAGCGCGACAGGTCACGCGCCGCCGCCGCCTCGACGACCGACTGGACAAGCAGGCGCCGGGCCCGCGCCAGAGCCAGGGACAACACCCCCGTGACAACGAGAATCGTGATGACCTTGTCAATCTCGGCGCCGATCAGCACGGCATTGGCGGTCAGATAATAGACGTAGTCGCGGGTCACCATGCCGGGGTCGGCAAACACCGCCCACGAGGCCAGGATCATCCATCCCACCGCCGCCGTGCCGCCAGCCAGAATTACATAACGCACTTCGAAGCGTAATGTCCGCAGTGCAATGAAAATAAACACATAAAGCAATGTTGGCGCTTTCAGGGAAAAGGCCGGCGGTTGTTCGTACTGGATATGGAAGCTCCAGATCAGCAGCAGCAGCAAGGTCATGTCCACCACGATCAGGCCGCCGACAAACCAGCCCGGCGCCCGGCCCCGGTGCGCCACGACCAGGCGCAGCACGGCGGCCGCCACGAAAGCGGCCAGCGCCATGGTCACCGGCGGATACATCAGGTCGCCGGTATAGGTTTTGGGGGCCACCGAATAGAGCACGGCGAAGAACAACACGATCCCAAACTGTATCCAGGCGGTCAGCCGCTCGCTGGCATCCTGTTGTTGCGCTATGACGGCTTGAATGCGCGAAGGAACGCCGTCACCCATCGCGCCGAGGCCAACCCGTTTGGCCAGCCAGCCCTGGACCGGGCCGGATTCAATTTTTTTCTGTACCGAATTGTTCATCCGCTTCAGATAGTCGCTTTAACCGAGTTAGGGAAAATCAAGACCAGTCACCCTTTCTTGAGCCACAGGCTGGCCTCCCTCGCGCCGGGTTTCAACGGCAGCCGGCCGAGAACGCCGGCATCCACCCGATCGGCCATCCGGGTTGCGGCGTAATGGCTGGCGAATTCCACATTCCAGCCGCCCCCCGAGATCAACGGCGCAACGCCCTGTTGCTCGTTATAGCCGCGCCATTCCCAGTCGGCCGGATAATCGTCGGGCAGGAAAATGTCGTGGATATGGACATAAACACCGTCCGGCAGCGCCGGCAGGATACGGTTCAACAGCATGTCGACATCAGTGCCGGGCATCAGGATATGGCTGGAATCGATGGCCAGTATGTCGCCCTGCCGGAGCATCCTGAACGGCCCTTCCCCAGCCGCCTGCAATGTAGCCCGGAGCAGTTCGACCCGCTCGATCCCGGCCAGGTCGGCGCGGGGCGCCGGGTCGATGGCGGTAATGCGGGTATCGAGCCCGCCATCATCGGCCGCGCGCGCGAAAAAGCGGGTCGAGTGCCCGCAGCCGACCTCGACGATGCGGTCGGGCTTGATGGTTCTGACAATCGTGTAGGCGATGGCGGCGTCCGCGCGGGGAAACCAGTCCTGGTTCCAGCGTGGCGCGGGCGGCGGCCTGTCGCCAATCGCTTCCAGGTCGGCGGCAAACCCGTCGATCGCATCGAGCCACGCCGAAATTTTGTCGCGCCGGGCGTCCAGATGTTCCTCAAACGGGCCGTAAGGGGGCAACTCGCCGGCTCGCGGAAGACTTTCCGCATAGCGATAAGGGATGAAAAAGCCACGCCGGGCCAGGCCCAGAATTGTCGACAAGCCAAGCAAAGTCCGGCGGCGCCATGCCCTGAAAGCCGGCATGGGAATCAGTTTTTGCGGGCGGGCGAAATTATCAAAGCTCCAGCACCATGCCTTCCTGGGCCACCAACGTTCCGGGCCGCATGGCCTCCGCCTCGCCGGCGATACCGTCCATAAAGCTGTCGTCATGGCCCGGGTCATGATGGAAGATCACCATCCGCTTTACCTCGGCCGCGGTGGCGATGCGCACGCCTTCCTGCCAGGTCGAGTGGCCATAATCCCGGTAGCGGGGGAATTCGTCGTCGGTGTAGGTGGAATCATAGACCATCAAGTCGGCGCCCTTGACGAAGGAAACCAGCGCCTCGTCGATCTGGCCTTCCACATGGCCGGTGTCGGTGATGTAGCACAGAGACCTGCCGCCATATTCCACGCGATAGCCGGTGGCGTGGTCCGGGTGGTTCAATGGCGCGGTCTTGATGACCACGCCTTCACAGGGATTCAGTTCTTCGCCGGAGCGGAAGTCGAGATAATCGACCTGGGGCTCGAAAATTTTCGACGGCACGGGGAAAAGAGGTTCCACCATCATGTTGGCCAGAACTTCCTGCAGGGTATATTTCGGCAGTAGATGCCCGGCCCACACCTTGAACTTGTTGCCCTTCACATAGAACGGCTTGAAAAACGGGATGCCGCAAATATGGTCGAAATGGGTGTGCGACAGAAAAATATTGCCTTCGATCGGACCGCCGCCGTTACCCAGGCTATCCCCCAAGGGCCGCAAGCCGGTGCCCGCATCGAAAATCAATCGCTTGTCGCCACAAAACACCTCCAGGCATGAAGTGTTGCCGCCATAGCGGACGGTTCCCTGGCCGGGGCATGCAATACTGCCCCGCACACCCCAGAACTGAACCGTGAATTTCCCCGCCTGGTCCAACGGACTATTTCCTCGCGCCGATTTTCGAACTTCCGATTTTAATACTACTCGGCCCTCTTGTCACGGGACAAGCCTGTAACCGCCGGGTTCGGTAATCAAGATTTCCGCTTGCGACGGGTCGCGTTCAATTTTCTGACGAAGCCGATAGACATGTGTTTCGAGCGTATGGGTCGTAACCCCAGCGTTATATCCCCAGACCTCGCCAAGCAACTGGTCCCGGCCGATCGGTTTTTCGCCGGCGCGATAGAGATATTTCAGGATGGAGGTTTCTTTTTCGGTCAGCCGTATTTTTTTGTTCATTTCGTCGTCGACCAGCATTTTCGCCGACGGGCGGAATGTATAGGGGCCGACGGAAAAGACCGCGTCCTCGCTTTGCTCATGCTGGCGAAGCTGGGCGCGAACCCGCGCCAGCAGCACGCCAAGTCGGAAAGGCTTGGTGACATAGTCGTTCGCGCCGGCGTCCAGGCCCAGGATGGTGTCCGCGTCGGTATCATGGGCCGTCAGCATGATAACCGGCGCCTTCATGCCGCTTCTGCGCATCAGCCGGCAGCATTCGCGGCCGTCCATGTCGGGCAGCCCCACATCCAGCAATACGATGTCGAAATAATCCTTCTTGATAATCTCCAGCGCCTCGGCCGCGGTGCCGGCCGTCGTTGTCTCGAATTCCTCATGAAGTTGGAGTTGTTCGGCGAGCGATGCGCGCAAGGCCTCGTCGTCGTCGACCATTAATATTCGCTTGCCAGTCATTTGACGGTTCCTCCAAATTTCGGCGCTTCCGGCTGTTGTCGCTTGGCCAGCCTGAACGTCGAGCAAATCCAGCTTATTGCGTTACGGCCCGAATTGCCATCCTTCCTCTTGATTTTAACATGGCTCGCGAATGGCGGAGCGCAAGACTTAACCGGCGCCCAACTATTCACACCCCCGTTACCGCGTTCGCCAATACGGCCAACGGCACATTCCCACCGTGGCGATCATGCTATAATAAGTTCATCGCATTGGTGACAGGATGGCGCATAGGCGTTAAACGGTCGCCAACTATGTTGCGGAGTCTGATATGTTGAACATCCTTGGCCAGCGGAAGCCGACGCCGGACGAGCGCAAGGCGCGGTCCGCGGTCGAACGGGCGCTGGCTGAGTTGCGCCGTGGCACAGGCGTCGTCCTGGTTGACGGCGATGGAGGCCTGGGCGCGATTGCCGTCGCCGCCGCCGAGTGCGCGCGTAGCGCGGGCGATCTTATGGAACGGGCCGGCAGCGTGCCGGACTGCGTCATTCCCGCTGCCCGCGCCGCCGCATTGGCGCTCGATTCCAGACAGGGTGGGAATATCGCCATCGTTTGCCGCGGTAGCGGCGCGATGAAATTCGACCCGGAGCTTGCCCGCGCCATCGCCGGGCTCGATGATGACCCGGTCCTGCCCGGCAACGCCCCGGTCGCCGCGGCCGACCCGCTGCGGGACGCCGCGGTGGATCTGGTCAAGCTTGCCCGCCTGCTGCCGGCGGCCGTTGTTGCGCGGATTACCGACGATCCGGCCGGCTGGGCCGCGCGCGAGGATACGCTCATGCTCACGGTTGGCGATATCCGGTGCTATCGCGATCTGGTCGGCGAGGGCGAAGCGGTTCTCGCGGCCCGGGCGCCGGTCCCTCTGGAGGGGGCCGAGGATGCCGAGGTCTATGCATTCCGCCCCGCGGACGGCGGCAAGGAACATCTGGCGATCGTTATCGGCGACCCGGCCAAGGACAAGCCGGTCCTGACCCGGCTTCATTCGGAATGCCTCACCGGCGACCTGTTGGGCAGCTTGCGCTGCGATTGCGGCGACCAGTTGCGCGGCGCCATCAAGGCCATCGCGGCGGACGGCGGCGGTATCCTGCTGTATCTGGCGCAGGAAGGCCGAGGCATCGGTCTGGTCAACAAACTCAGGGCCTATCGGCTGCAAAATGCCGGCTACGACACCATCGACGCCAACGAACGACTCGGTTTCGGCGCGGACGAGCGGGTCTACCGCCCGGCCGCGACCATCCTGCATTCGCTGGGTTTCGATAAGGTGCGTTTGCTCACCAACAACCCGACGAAGGTCGAAGGACTTTCGGCTTGCGCGATAGAGGTGGTCGAGCGGGTGCCCCACAGCTTCCCCGCCAACGGTCACAACGAGGCCTACCTGCGCACCAAGGCCGCGCGCGCCGGGCACCTTCTGTAAAGATGGAAATTAGCGTCACCGCGCCCGGCGAACTGGAATGTGGCGGGCGTGTTTATCGTTGTGCGCTGGGCCCGGGAGGGATCGTCGGCGACAAGGTCGAGGGAGACGGCGGCACGCCGGCCGGCGCCTTCACGCTGCGCCGCGTGCTTTATCGCCCGGACAGGTTGGGCCGGCCCATCACCAGCCTGCCCATCGAGGAAATCACCGCCGACCAGGGCTGGTGCGACGATCCTGGCCATCCGGACTATAACCGCCAGGTCAGCCTTCCCTTTTCCGCCAGCCACGAGAATTTGTGGCGAGAGGATGCGGTTTACGACGTGATCGTTACTCTGGGCCATAACGACAACCCGCCGGTTCCCGGCAAGGGAAGCGCCATCTTCATGCATGTGGCCCGCCCGGGTTACGAGCCAACCGAGGGCTGCGTCGCGCTGGCATTGCCCGACCTTCTGGACGTCCTCGGCGCCTGCGGTCCCGGCGATACGATCTGTATCAATCCGGCGGATAATACCAAGGAACGTTAATAAAGACTCATTTGATGGGGTTTCGCGGCCCGCCGGGCAGGCGCGGTCCGCGCGCCACGATGCACCCGCATCGGGCAAGGGCCGCAACGCACCCGGCGGGCCGCGAAACCCCACCGGAGGCCGGTTTCCCTTGACCGCTGGCGGCGTTGCGCTCCGCTTGTGGTGCAAACACCACCGCGCGAAACGCGCCTGACCAACGGTCAAGGGAAGCCGGTCAAATGGGTCTTTATTAA
>JADFVY010000426.1 GCA_015222795.1 Pseudomonadota bacterium
GAAAAAGGCCCGGAAAATATACGTAACGCCGGCGAACCCCTTCAGCAACGTGACCGTCGTGCGTGGCGTCGATTCCTCAACCTCGAAGGTGTTGAAGGACAAGGATAAAACGACCAAACCCGTCACCGCCGGCGCATCCATTCCCGCCGCCACAAAACCGGCGGGCGCGCAAGAGGAAACTGCCCCCGGGGGGCCCAAGATTCTGATCCCCCAAGGGTAAGGCCGACCCTTAAGACGGTTGTGCCGCGGCTGGCGATCCAACGCGTAAATAGCGAAAGAGCGCCTGCCGCGGCCACCGGAACACACAGCAAGAACATTTACTCAATTGGTTGATTGATTTGTCTTTCGAGGCTGACAGTTTAGTCGGGCCACAACTAAAAACGATGACCGGAGGTTATTGCCATGTTGGCGCAGGAATATAGGTGCAGGCTGTTAAGCGCGGTATTCGGGGTTCTTCTCCTGGCCTCGCCCTTTGTCGCTGGCGATGCGGCGGCACAGAATCAGGTTGTTTACGAAATGGACGGCGATGTGTATGGCGGCGAGTTCACGGTGCCGCTCAACAAGTCCAGAGTATTGCGGGTGTCGCGCGCCTTCGCCGAACTGCGGGTCGGCAATCCCGAGATCGCCGACGTCCTCCCCCTTACCACCCAGAATTTGTATATCCTCGGCAAGAACCCGGGATCGACCAGCTTGTCGATCCTGGCGCCGGACCGCAATCCGATTGCTGTAATTGACATTATGGTCAGTTACGACACCGAAGGCATCAAGCGGCGCCTGTTCGAGCTGATGCCGTCGGAGCAGATCGAGGTTCGCGGATCGGCCGATACGGTCATTCTGTCGGGGACAGTCACCGGCGCCGGTCATGCGTCGAACGCACAGGCCGTTGCCGAAAGCTTCGCGCCGGGCAAGGTCACCAACCTGCTCCAGGTCAAGGGTAGCCAGCAAGTGATGCTGGCCGTGCGCTTCGCCGAAATGAAGCGCACGATCGTCAAGGAACTCGGCTTGAATACCAGTGCGGTTCTGGACGGGAATGACGGCGAATTCACCCTCAAGACCGGCCGGCTGCTTAGCAATGCGGGCGTCGGAAACCTGTTTGGCTCGATTGGTTTAACGGATCTCGTTATTGGCGACACGACCATCTCGGGTGTTCTCGACGCGCTGGAGCAGAAAGGTCTGGTGAAAACCCTCGCCGAACCGAATCTCATAGCGCTTAGCGGCGAATCGGCCAGTTTCCTGGCCGGCGGTGAGTTTCCAATCCCCGTCAGCCAGGGTAGCCAGTCACGGGACACTGCGGAAGCCGATAACGCCTTTACCGGTTCTGGTGTCACTATCGAGTACAAGCAGTTCGGTGTCAGTCTGTCCTTCACGCCAACCGTAATCGGCGATGACATTATCAACCTTGTCGTTGCGCCAGAGGTTAGCGCCCTGGATCCATCGACCAGCGTGGTTGTCGATAATCTTGAAATTCCAGGGCTGACCACGCGTCGCGCCAAGACCACGGTGGAACTGCGGGACGGGCAAAGTTTCGCCATCGCGGGACTGTTGCAGAACGATTTTTCCGACAGTATTACGGCTTTCCCGTTCCTGGGCGACCTGCCGATCATCGGCGCCCTGTTCCGCAGCACACAGTATCAGAAGGGCGAAACGGAACTGGTGATCGTGGTGACGCCGCACCTGGTCAACCCCGCGGCGGGCCCGGAACATCTGGCGCTTCCCACCGACAATTTCGTGCCACCCGACGAGTTCAGCCTGTTCATGATGGGCCGGACCGAGGGCTGGACCTCCGGCAAGCCTCAAAACAAGCCGGATGCTAAAGAAGGTTCAATCGTCAGCTCGGCGCCACAGCCGCAACAGCAGCCACAGGTCGGCGGCCTCGACGGTTCCTACGGCCATATAATCCAGTAAGGGAGCAGGAAACCATGAAGACCATGATAGTCACGCTAACAGCCGCCGCCCTTCTGGCCATGACAGGGTGCGGCACTCAGCGCCCGCTGGGGCGGGATTTCGGCAACGCCACCCAGCAGAACATGGCGGTGCAGATCGCCAACCCCGAGGTGAGCAAGACAGCGCCAACCTATGACGGCGCGCGCACGGCCGCCGCGATCAAAAGATATCGGGAAGGCCAGGTGACCGAACCGACCGCGGAGACCACTAGCGAAAATTGACCGCGCGACATGTTGGGAAAACCCGTCAAGTGAGAAAACCATGAAACCAGATCAAACCATCGGCAAAACGAGAAAGCTTATCACCGCGTTCGCCGGCGACCAGTCCGGCGCGGTCGCGGCGTATGTGGCTATTCTCATGGTGGTACTGATAGGGTTTGTCGGTCTGGCCGTCGATTTTGGGCGTCTCTATACGACCCACACTCAGGCGCAGTCCGCGGCCGACGCCGCGGCCCTGGCCGCGGCGACCCAGCTCGACGGTGAGCCCGACGCAATCGTGAGGGCCACGATAGCGGCGATGGGTGCCCCTCTGGTTAACAACAATCAGGACTTCGCCCAAGGGGATGCGATCGTTCAGATCGTGCAGCTTCGTTTCCTGAAAAGCCTGCCGGCCCATGACGACGATCCGATCACCGATGCCAATCTCACGACTAACCCCACCAAAGCCGCCTATGTGGAGGCGACCACGGAAACATTGACCCAGTTTAACGCATTCCTGGCGGCCGTGGGCGCGGGGACGGGCGACACCCTGGCAACGGCCGTGGCCGGCAACAACACACTGACCTGCAAGGTGCCGCCGCTGATGATCTGCAATCCCTGGGAGGGACTCGAAAATCCCGATACTAACGAAGCCTATACTCCCAAACAGCTGGATGCGAGGCTGCGGGGCGCCACTCTGCTGGCGAAAACGGTCGAGGGCGGCACCGACTCCTGGGCTCCCGGCGCCATGGCCTTGCTCGACCCGCCCCCAAGCTGCTCGAATGAAAATGAAGATGGAGTGTGCACAGAGTGGGACAC
>JADFVY010000427.1 GCA_015222795.1 Pseudomonadota bacterium
CGCGGTCAGCGACTTCAACATGGGCGCGATGGAGAACAAGGGGCTGAACGTCTTCAACGACAAGTTCGTGCTGGCCAGCCCCGGCACCGCCACCGACGGCGATTACGAGTTCATCGAAAGCATCATCGCCCACGAATATTTCCATAACTGGACCGGTAACCGGGTGACCTGCCGCGACTGGTTCCAGCTCTCCCTGAAGGAGGGGCTGACGGTTTTCCGCGACCAGCAGTTTTCGTCCGACATGCGCAGCGCCGCGGTCAAGCGCATCGGCGACGTGCGGATGCTGCGCGCGCGCCAGTTTCCCGAGGACGCCGGCCCGCTGGCCCATCCGATTCGCCCGGATTCCTATATCGAAATCAACAATTTCTATACCGCCACGATCTACGAGAAGGGCGCCGAGGTGGTGCGCATGATCCATACGCTGCTGGGGCCGGAGGGTTTTCGCAAGGGCATGGATCTGTATATCGAACGCCATGACGGCCAGGCGGTGACCTGCGAGGATTTCGTTGCCGCGATGGAAACGGCGACGGGCGTGGACCTGAACCGCTTTCGCCGCTGGTACACTCAGGCCGGCACGCCGAAGGTGAAGGCCATGGGCCGGTATGACGAAGCGGCCGGAACCTACGATCTGACGCTCAGCCAGACCTGCCCGCCGACTCCGGGGCAGGGAACGAAAGAACCTTCCCACATTCCCGTGGCGATCGGGCTGATCGATGGCGCGGGCGGCGATATGCCGCTGCGGCTGGTCGGCGAGGACGGCGCCGATGCGCCCTCGACCCGCGTTCTGGAACTCACCGAACCGGTGCAGACCTTCCGCTTCGCCGGCATTGCCGAACGCCCGACGCCGTCGATCTTGCGCGGCTTTTCCGCGCCCGTCATTGTCGAACAGACGCTGTCGGAGGAAGACCGCCTGCATCTGATGGCCCACGACAGCGACCCCTTCAATCGGTGGCAGGCGGCGCAGGATATCGCGCTGGACCTGCTGTTGCGCATGGTCAAGGCGGTGCAGCGGGGCAGCGAGCCCGCGGTCGATCCGGCCTTCGTCGCCGCCATGGGCCGGACCCTGGCCGACGAGACGCTGGACCCGGCCTTCGCGGCGGAAATGCTGGCCCTGCCTGGCGAGGATGCGATCGCCGAGCGCATGGATGTGGTGGATGTGGAAGCCGTGCATGCGGCGCGCAAGGCGCTGGCCGGCGCCATGGCCAATGACCTGCGCGAGCCCCTGATGGAGGTTTACCGGCGCCATATGGAAAACAGCGCCGACCCCACCGACACGGCCGCCGGCGGGCGCCGCGCACTGAAGAACCGGGCGCTGGCATATCTGATGGAAACCGGCGAGCCGGAAATCGGCGATCTTTGCCTGCGGCAATATGAACAGGCCGCGACCATGACCGATTCAATTGCCGCCCTGGCCCAGTTCGCCCATCGCGATTCGCCCCATCGCCGCCGCGCGCTGGCGGATTTCAGGCAGAAATGGGCCGGCGACAAGCTGGTGCTGGATAAATGGTTCGCGGTGCAGGCGTCGTCGCCGCGCGCCGATACGCTGGCGCGGGTGCGCGAGTTGATGCTCGATTCCGCCTTCACCCTGCATAATCCGAATAAGGTTCGCGCCGTGATCGGCGCCTTCTCGGCGGCCAATCCGCTGCGCTTTCATGCGGCCGACGGCTCGGGTTACGAATTCCTGGCCGACCGGGTGCTGGAACTTGACGCCTTCAATCCCCAGGTCGCCGCCCGCCTGCTAACCCCCATGGGGCGCTGGCGCCGCCATGACGCGGGCCGGCAGGAGAAAATGAAGGCCCAATTACAGCGCATCCTGGACCATGAGGGCCTGAGCAAGGACAGTTTCGAGATCGCCCGCAAGTCTTTGGCGGAATAAATGTACATGCCCCCGGTAATGCACCAGCCGGCCGACGAGCGGCAGGGTGATGGCGACGTCGAACAGGTGCAGGTCGTCCTTCGCGCGCTCGCTGGCGGTGATGCGCGGCATCAGCCATAACGGCAGGCGGACCGCGCGCCACCAGGCCGCCGTCGGGGTCAGGGTCAGGCCGTCCTCGTTCGCATCCAGCAGCAGGCGGAACCGTATGTTTCCGAAATGCTCCTCCACCGTTCCGGCGGTCGGATCGGACCGCGCCATGACGCTGCGCATGACCCGGTCGGGATAGACCCGGGACCAGGACTCGGTCCCGTCCGGTCTGGCCTCGATAACGACGCGCAAGGGTACGCCGCGCGCCTGTCCCGGGAAACCCATCAGCCGCGCCATCAGACGGCCTGTCCAGCTTTCAGCCCCGTCCACGTCGGCCGTACCGTCCAGAATCAGCGCCGGATCCGGCCGGTGGATGGCCTGTGTGGCGGGCGGTAGAAGGGCAAAACATGGACCAAGCACCTGTTCGAAAATCGGCGTGGGCGGGCGCGTGAATTCGGTCTGCGTCTTGACCTCCAGCCGCTCGAAATCGCGACGGAAATCCTCCAGGGTCAGCAGGCCCGCGCATGGGCTCGCGCCCCGGAAGGCCAGGCCGCCGTCGCGGATGCGCCGGACCAGGGCCAGCGCGGCCAGGGTTGGGACATAGGGCCCGCGTCCGCCCGCCGCAGCCAGTGACCAGCGCGCGATGACCGGCTTTCCGCTGGCGTCCTGTCCGGCGGCCTCCACCACCATGCCGCCCCGGTCGCCGCCGAACGGCGCCAGCAGCGAGGCGAGGAAGCGCGCCGGCCCGGCAAAGGGCGCGAGGCTGCGCAGCCAGCCCCATTGCACCGCCAGCCCGGCGAGGGCGAGGCCGCGATGCAGGACGGCGAGTTCCAGTCCGGCCAGGAATTCCGCCGCGACGCGGGGCTGGTAGCGTTCCGCCAGCAAGTCGAGGTCGGGCGTTTCGCACAGGGATACCAGCCGCGTCCCGACGCCCGGAAATTCCATTTTGCGGGATGTCCCCCAGCCTGGCGCCCGCGTCCAGCCGCCCTCCCGGAAAACCCGCACCGGCTGGCCCGCCCAGGACAGAATCGACTGCACTACCGATTTGCCGCGCGGGGCGCGGTTTCCCGGGCTGATCGCCACCCGCACCGTATCGATACGCGTCCAGCCCTCGACCAGCCGGTCCAGCACCGCGTTTGACAACGCGGGCGTCGAACTGGCGCCGGCGATGACGGCAACTCCCGCCCGCTGCGCCGCAGCGCCGTAACACCGGATGTTCGAGACGAACGCGCGTCCGTCCGCCAGATCGATATAGTGGAGCCCCGCGTCGATGGCCGCCTCGACCAGCCTTGAGCCACTGTCCCGGAACGGCCCGGCGGCGTCGATCACTATTGCCGCGCCGGTATCGCGCAGGTCCGCGGCCGAGATGCTCTCGCGATCCAGCAGGCGAATTTCCGCCGTTACCCCGAGTTCGCGGCGCAGCGCGTCCAGCCGGCGGCGGGTCCGCCCGGCCAGGATGACCGTGATGTCCGGCTCGACGGTCAATCGTTCGGCCAACCGCCGACCGAAGACCCCGGCGGCGCCGACCAGCAGAACGCGAAGCCCGTTATTGTTCATGGGTTCACGCCTCTCCATGGTCAGTGTCGTGGAACAGCGCGGTTTGCTGGATCAGGACGCCCAGCAGCGGGTGGCGCAGCTCCAGCATGAAGGCGAAACAGCCGCCGCCCTGGTCGATATGGCTGACCGTCGTCGCGCCGGGGCTTAGCCAGCCGGGCAGCCGCAGCCGCCGGCCGAACAGTCCCAGAAAATAGTGATCGCTGCGAAAATGCAGGGCGTCGCCCGCGCCGTCGATGGTCAAGGCCATGCCGATGCCCTGGCCCAGATATTCCTCCAGCCCCGTCGGCCCCCGGAACCGCTTGGAGCTATGGATGACCTGCGGAAAACCTCGCCGCCGCCCATAGATTCGAGTCCAGTACTGGCCCCTCGTCGCGGCGTCCCCGCTGACCGTGACGGTGGCCGGCATGCCGGTGTCGCGACTCAGCGGCAGCGGTCCACCGACGAGCCGGGCGGCCTGCGCCAGCAGCCAGCCGATGCGGCTCATATATGTTTCGGTAATCGCGCCGGCGTAGACCTTGGTTCGCGACTCCGAAAGCCTGGCGGAGAAACGCCTTCTGATGGCGGGAGCGAGGGACGCCCATTGTTCGGCGCCCAGCAACGCGCGGAAGCGCGGGTCGTCAAGCGGGCGGGAAGGGCGCGGCGCTTCCCTGGTGGCGGGCCTCGCGTCGACATAAGCTTGTTCGTTTCCAATCATCGCATGAACCTGATTTCGTTAAATATGTTGTTTCTGTAATAAGAGAAATGACAGGTCAAAAAAACGCCGCGTTCAATCCTCCGCCCCGGTATCCTTCTTTTTGCCGGGAGCCAGGAACGCAACGACGCGCGAACCCATTTTGATAAGCATGACCAGTTTGGATTTGGGCACGCCCAGCATTTGTTCATACCAGCGGCTGATCGTCTCGACGAAATCCAGCATATCGGCGAGACGCTTCATCGCCACCGGGCTGATGCGGGTGTCTGCCCTCGCTTCTTCCATACAGGCGCGCAGGGCGGCGGCGGCCGGGTCGATTTCGCGTTCCTTGCGGCCCTGGGCGATGCGGGTGACCATGTCCCAGATATCGGTTTCCGCCTCGAAATGGTCCCGCCTGTCGCCCATCAAGGGCACGCGCCGGATCAGCTTCCAGCCGAGCAGCTCCTTGATGGAGTTGGACACGTTGGAGCGCGCCAGGCGCAGCGTATCGGCGATCTCCTCGGCGGTAAGCGGGCGTTCCGACAAATAGAGCAGCGCATGAATCTGCGCCACCGACCGGTTGACCCCCCACTGTCCGCCCAAGTCGCCCCAATGCAGAACGAACCGCTGAACGGCGGCGGGGAGTTCATTTGGAATGTTCGTTATTTCTGTCATGACAGAAACATCGGTCATAAGAGCCGCGATGTCAAGGGGAATGAAAGGTCGCCCGCCATATGGGCCCGATTTACGCCGCCGGAATTGCTGTTGACGCGCCGGGTGCAAAACCATAACGCTGCATACGGAAATTATCGGAGGACACCATGCTCGAACAAGCGCGCGAACGGACGGGCCGTTTCCAACGGCGGCTGGCCGACGAGGGGATTGA
>JADFVY010000428.1 GCA_015222795.1 Pseudomonadota bacterium
CGCATATGCGCCCTTAAACAGGCGGCGTGGTCCAGTTTACGGCATCAAGAAGGTTCATGTTGTTCGATTCCGACAGGTTGCTCTGGGCTAATGGGCCCGTGCTTCTGAGCTTGATGAAGTCGTCGCCGTTGCGCCAGAGCATCATCACCGAATAGACCGGTTGCCGCTTGGACTGGAAGTCTTCGTCATAGCGGAAAATCACCCGCAGCGCATTGTATTGTTTCCCATTTTTCGTGAGAGTCACGCTGTCTTCGCCCAGCAATTGCCCGCCGGGGTGATACTCCAGTACACCGGCCTTGTAGGCGCCGAACAGGGCCCCCAGGGGATCTTGCTCATTCAGCAGGCCGGGAAAGACCGAGGCGTTGGTAATATAGATCGTCGATACGATCTGCGTCTCGGGGGTCAGCATATTGTAGCCTACGCTTATATCGGCGTTGCCTGGCCCGTAATGATATATCGAGACCCGCTCGAAGCCCGCGGTGCTCACGGGATAATCGGCGGTATCCGCGACGCCGGTGATTTCCATCGGATAAGTATCGGCGCCTGCGCCCGGAAAGCCCGTCAGGGCCAAGGCCAGACTGGCCCACAGCATCAGGAAAGTGGCTCGTTTCATATCCCTTCCTCCTTCAAGTTTCAGTCGGGCTCGCCGAAAGCCAGCCGCTGGTATTTTGTACAGGCTGACGGGTGATTTTGTCCGCGGTGTGGCACGGCGTTGCCGCGGACGGTGAAATAATCTTGCGTTTTTTCATCCAAATGAAAAAATCAGCTTGATTTTTCACGGGCGCTGGCGGAGCATCCAGGTCAGAAAACCGGTGCTGTCTGGGAGGGCGGTTCCTTTGTCCACGCCGAAGGTTATTTCACGCGAGCAGGGCGCCGAGGGTATCCTCGTTGGCGGGCAGATTCGCGATCTGCGCAAGGCCAAGGGCCTGACCATCGCGGCGCTGGCGGAGCGCATCGAGCGCTCGGTCGGTTATGTCAGCCAGATCGAGCGCAATCTTTCCGAACTTTCCATCCCCGATTTGAAACGCATCGCCGAGGCGCTGGAGGTCCAGATAAGCTGGTTTTTCCATTCGCCCGCCACCGTGCCGGCCGAGGAACGGGGCTTTGTCGTGCGCAAGGGAAACCGCCGGCGGTTGAGCCTGTCTGGCATCGGCGTGGTGGAGGAATTGTTGTCGCCCAGCCTGGGTGGGGCGACCGAACTGGTGCTGACCCGCATCCCGCCGCACCGCACCACCGGCGAGGAATTCGTCACCCGCAAGGCCGAGGAATCCGGGCTGGTGCTGCAGGGGCAAATGGAGCTGTGGGTCGGCGACCGGCATTTCAAACTGAACGAGGGCGACAGCTTCTGCTTTCAGGCGGAAGAATCCCACCGCATCCACAATCCCGGTGACATCGAGGCCGTCGTGGTCTGGGTCATCACCCCGCCGGTTTATTGAGTGGGGAGAGTACGAAAATGCTGACCACGGAGACACAGAGACACAGAGGGGCCGGGCGGGTCACCGCGAAGCGCCTCACTTGTTCTGGCGATTCAAGAATAAGGGGATATGGGGATAACGGGGGAGCAGTCTCGATATTGGCGCTTCTCCCCTCATCTCCCGTTCTTATCCCCCCATCTCCTTCACTATTGCCCTCGCGGGCGGCAGGGCGTCGCCGGGACGCGCGCGGCGCCACGGAACCCTCTGTGTCTCTGTGTCTCTGTGGTTCACCCTTCAACCGGCCCGAAAACGAAAGCGGATATTTATGAGCAAGGAACTCCCCAAACAAGCACGGGTCGTCATTATCGGCGGTGGCGTGGTGGGTTGCAGCACGGCCTATCATTTGACCAAGCTTGGCTGGAAAGACGTGGTGCTGCTGGAGCGCAAGCAGTTGACCTGCGGCACCACCTGGCATGCGGCCGGGCTGGTCGGGCAGTTGCGCGCGACGATGAACCTGACGCGTCTGGCGCAATACACCGCGGGGCTGTACGAGACGCTGGAGGAAGAAACCGGACAAGCCACCGGCTTCATGCAGCGCGGCAGCATCGCCGTCGCCACCCACAAAGAGCGCATGGAAGAGTTGCTGCGTGGCGCCTCAATGGCCAAGACCTTTGGGCTGGAGGTCGAGACCATGGGGCCGGACGAAATCAAATCCATGTGGCCGCTGGTCAACACCGACGGCGTGGTCGGCGGGGTGTTCCTGCCCAAGGATGGCCAGTGCAATCCCACCGATACGACGCAGGCGCTGGCCAAGGGCGCGCGCATGGGCGGGGCGACGATCCTCGAGAATGTGAAGGTCACGGAGATCCTCACCAGGGACGGTCGCGCGGTCGGCGTTTCCACCGACCAGGGCGATATCGAGGCCGAATATGTGGTGAACTGCGGCGGCATGTGGGGGCGCGAGCTGGGCCATTCGGTCGGGGTCAATACCCCGCTGCATGCCTGCGAGCATTTCTATATCGTCACCGAGCCGATCGCCGAGTTGACCAACAAGCTGCCGGTCATGCGCATCCCCGACGAATGCGCCTATTACAAGGAAGACGCCGGCAAGCTGCTGCTGGGCGCGTTCGAGCCGGGCGCCAAGCCCTGGGGCATGGACGGCATCCCGGAGGATTTCTGTTTCGACGAACTGCCCGAGGATTTCGATCATTTCGCGCCAGTGCTGGAGGCGGCGATGAAACGCTTGCCGATTCTCGAATCATCGGGTATCCGCACCTTCTTCAACGGGCCGGAAAGTTTCACCCCGGACGACGCCTATCTGCTGGGCGAGGCGCCGGAACTGAAAAACTTCTTCATGGCTTGCGGTTTCAATTCGATCGGCATCCAGTCGGCCGGCGGCGCGGGCAAGGTGTTGTCGGAATGGATCGTCGAGGGCCATCCGCCAATGGATCTGTGGGATGTCGATGTGCGCCGCATGATGCCCTTCCAGGGCAACAAGACCTATCTGCGCGAGCGCGTGACGGAGACGCTGGGTCTGCTCTACGACATGCATTGGCCCTACCGCCAATACGAGACCGCGCGCGGGGCGAGGCAGTCGATCCTGCATGACCGTCTGGCGTCGCGGGGCGCCTGTTTCGGCACGGTCGCCGGCTGGGAGCGCCCCAACTGGTTCGCGCCCAAGGGCGTGGAGCCGAAATACGAATACAGCTACAAGCGCCAGAACTGGTTTGAATACGCAAAAGCCGAACATATGGCGGTGCGTGAGAATGTCGGCATATTCGACATGTCCAGCTTCTCGAAATTCCTGGTCCAGGGCCGTGACGCCGAAACCGTGCTGCAGCGCATCTGCGCCAACGATGTGGCGGTTCCGGTCGGTCGCGCCGTCTATACCCAGTGGCTAAACGAACGGGGCGGCATCGAGGCGGATTTGACCGTCACGCGCCTTGCCGAGGACCGCTATCAGATCGTCACCGCCGGGGCTTCCGGGGTGCGCGACTTTGACTGGCTGAACCGCCACATTCCCGACGACGCCCATGCCTTCGCCACCGACATAAGCTCGGGGCTGGTGGTGTTGCCGGTGATGGGGCCGAATGCGCGGGCGCTGTTGCAAAAAATCACGGACGCGGACCTGTCCCACGAGGGCTTCCCTTTCGCCACCGCGCGCGAAATCGAGATCGGCTATGCGAAACTTCTCGCGCTGCGCATCACTTATGTTGGCGAGCTGGGCTGGGAGCTTTATATCCCCACCGAATTCGCCCCCGATGTGTTCGACCGGATCATGGCGGCCGGCGAGGAATTCGGGCTGAAGCCATGCGGCATGCATGTGCTGGATTCCTGCCGCATCGAGAAGGCCTTCCGGCATTTCGGCCATGACATCACCGACGAGGATACCCCGGTCGAGGCCGGGCTGATGTTCGCCTGCGCGATGGATAAATCCATTCCCTTCATCGGCCGCGACGCCATCGCGCGCCAGAAGGATGAGGGCGTACCGAAAAAACGCATGCTCCAGTTCCTGCTCCAGGACCCGGAGCCGCTGCTCTACCACAACGAGCCGATCCTGCGGGACGGCGAGATCGTTGGACGGGTAACCTCCGGCAATTACGGCCATGCGCTCGGCGGCGCGGTCGGCATGGGCTACGTCGATTGCCCCGACGGCGTCACCAAGGATTACGTGGAATCCGGCAAGTTCGAGATCGAGGTCGCCGGCGAACGCTTCGCGGCAAATGCCAGCCTCCGGCCAATGTACGATCCAAAGGCAGAGCGGGTGAAGCAATGATTACCACGGAGGCACAGAGGCACAGAGGGGCCGGGCGGGTCGCAGTAAGGCGCCTTGCGTGTTCTGGCGATTCGAGAATTAGGGGATATGGGGATAATGGGGGATCGGGGGGAGCAGTCTCGATATTGAAGCTTCTCCCCTCATCCCCCCTTCTTATCCCCTCATCTCCCGCACTATTGCCCTCGCGGGCGGAAGGGCGTCGCCGGGATAAACCCGGACTCACGGAAGCCTCTGTGTCTCCGTGCCACCGTGGTTCAACAAATTCGATGAAACGGTTTCCTCATACCAGCGTGGGAGTTGGAGATGGCTGAGAGCGAGACACAAGGCCGCCGGCGGGGCGGACGGGCGGCGCGGCAGGCGGTGCGGGCGGCGCCCTTGAGCGAGGATATAAGGCCGGTCCGGCCCGGCATGGCGGGGGGCTGGTACAAGCCCTTGAGCGAAGCGGATGTTCTGAAGATCCATAATGCGGCTCTTGAGGTGCTGGAGACCATCGGGATGTGCGACGCCATCCCAAGCTGTATCGAAGCGGTTACCGCCGCCGGTGGCCGGTTGAACGACGAGGGGCGGCTTTTGTTTCCCCGAGCACTGATCGAGGATACTCTCGCCAAGGCCGCCCGGAACTTTACCCTGCATGCCCAGGACCCCGTGCACGACATGAAGCCGTGGGGCAAGAACGTCTACTACGGCACGGGGGGCGCGGCGGTTCATATGGTCGACGCGGTGACCGGCGAACACCGGGACCCGACCCTGGCCGACCTTTATGACATTGCGCGGCTGGTCGATCGGCTGGACCACGCGGCGTTCTACCAGCGCTCGGTCACGGCCCGCGATATGGTTAGCGGGCACGATCTCGACAGAAACACCTTATATGCCTGCATTTCCGGCACCACGAAACATATTGGCACCAGCTTCGTCTCGCCCCGGAATCTGGAGGAAGGGCTGCAAATCCTGCATCGCGTGGCCGGCGGCGAGGATAAATGGCGCGAGCGGCCCTTCGTCAGCATGTCCTGCTGCTTCGTTGTGCCGCCCTTGAAATTCGCCGAGGATGCCTGCGTCTGCCTGGAGGCCTGCGTGCGTGGCGGCATGCCCGTATTGCTGCTGTCGGCGGGGCAGGCCGGGGCGACCAGCCCGGCGGCGCTGGCCGGGGCGGTGGTGCTGCAGGTCGCGGAATGCCTGGCGGGGCTGGCCTATGTGAACGCGATCAAGCCGGGCGCGGTGGCCATCATGGGCGCCTGGCCCTTCGTATCCGACCTGCGCAGCGGTGCGATGAGCGGTGGCAGCCCGGAACAGGCGTTGCTGTCGGCGGCCTGTGCCCAGATGATGCATTTCTACGACCTGACCGGCGGCGTCCCCGCGGGCATGAAGGATTCCAAACTGCCCGATGCCCAGGCCGGGGCCGAGAACGCCTATACCAACGCCATCGTGGGCGTGGCGGGCGCCAACATGGTCTACGAATCGCTGGGCATGCATGCGAGCCTGTTGAGTTCTTGCCTGGAAAGCTATGTCATCGACAACGACAATCTGGGCGCGGCGATGCGCATGGTGCGTGGCATTGACGTAACCGACGAGAGCCTGTCGGTGGAGGTCATCCGCCAGGTCTGCATGGAAGGCCCGGGGCATTTCCTGGGCAGCGACCAGACGCTGGATCTGATGCAGCGGGAATATATCTATCCGGAAGTCGGCGACCGGACGAGCCCGAAGGAATGGAAGGAACTCGGCTCCACCGACGTGGTGACCAAGGCGCGCGCGAAGGTGAAGAAAATACTGGGTTCCCATTACCCGGCGCATATCGGCAAGGAAATGGACGCGGCAATCCGCGCCGAGGCGGATATCAAACTGCCTCGTGAACTCATGCGGCCCGGCAACGGGCGCTGGTAGGAACGGAATAAGCAGGAGGCAAGGATGCAGACACATGCAAGGGTCGTAATCGTTGGCGGCGGGATGATGGGTGTTGGGTTGGCCTATCATCTGGGGCTGGAAGGCTGGACCGATACGCTGTTGATCGAGAAGGCGGAACTGACCTCCGGCTCGACCTGGCATGCGGCCGGGCAGTGCCCGAGCTTCATCGGCGACTACAACATGGCCAAGGTGCATGATTACGGCAACAAGCTCTATCCGAAGCTGGAGGCGATGACCGGGCAATCTACCGGCTGGCACGGTTGCGGGGGCTTGCGCTTCGCGCAGACGCCCGAGGAAGTCGACTGGTTCCGGCATGTGGAGGGAATTTCGCGGAATATCGGCTTCAATATGGAGATCATCAGCCCGGAAGAGGCAATGCGGGTAAACCCCCTGCTGGAATCGCTGGATGGCGTGCTGGCGGTGGCCTGGACGACCGATGACGGGCATGTGGACCCGGCCAGTTGCTGTAACGCCATGGCCAAGGCCGCGCGCGATACCGGCGTGGTGCTGGAGCGGCATAACCGGGTGCTGAATATCGAGCAACTGCCGACTGGCGAATGGTTGGTCAAAACCGAAAAGGGCGACGTGACTTGCGAGCATGTGGTCAATGCCGGCGGCTGTTATGCGCGCGAGATCATGAAATGGGTCGGCGGCGACGCGCCGATCACCAACATGGAGCATCAATATATCGTCACCGAGACGATGCCGGAGTTCGTGGCCCGTGACACCGAAATCCCGGTAATGCGCGATCCTTATGTGACCTCATATTACCGGCAGGAACAGAAGGGCGGGCTGATCGGTATCTACGAGCCGAACTGCCGCGAGGCCTGGGCCGACCGCGGCGGTTTCCCGGAGTGGGATTCCGAGAGCGAACTGTTCGAAGAGGACCTGGACCGCGCGGCGCCCTGGATGGAGCGCTGGTTCGAGCGCATGCCGATGTTCGAAAAGGCCGGCATCAAGCGCATCGTCAACGGCGCCATCCCGCATACGCCCGATAACAACCCGTTGCTGGGCCCGGCGGCCGGCCTGACCAATTTCTGGATGTGCTGCGGTTCGGCCATCGGCATCGCCCAGGGCGCGGGATGCGGCAAATATCTGGCGCAATGGATGGTGCATGGCGATGCCGAAATCAACATGGCCGGTGTCGATCCGCGCCGTTACGGAACATGGACCAGCGAGGACTATGTCCGCGACATGTCGTTCCAGGACTATGCGCATATGTATGTGCTGCACCTGCCGGGCGAGGAACGCCCCGCCGGACGGCCGGTGCGGAACTCGACATTGTACGAGACGCTGGCGGCCAAGGGCGCAAAACATACGGTGGCGTTCGGCTGGGAGCGGCCGAAATGGTTCTCGCTGGACGGGCGCGAGGAACAGCCTGGCTTCCGCCGCAACAACACCCACGAGGTTGTGGCCGCCGAATGCCAGGCGGTGCGCGACCGGGTCGGCATCCTGGACCTGTCCAGTTTCGCCAAATACGACGTCACCGGGCCGGATGCGGAAGCCCTGCTGAACCGCGCCTACGCCAATAATATGCCGAAGAAGGTGGGCGGCGTGGCACTGGCCCATATTCTGGGGCCGACCGGGCGCATCCGGGGCGAATCCACCGTCACGCGTCTGGCCGAGGATCGGTTCTACATCCTGTCCGGCGCGGCCTGCGAGATCAGGGATTACGATGCGCTGACCATGGCCAAACAGGATGGCGAGAAGGTCGAGATCGCCAACGTGACCGATGATTGGGGCGTATTGGTGGTGGCCGGGCCGAAATCCCGCGATACGCTGGCGTCGCTGACCAACGCCAGCCTTTCCAATGAGGATTTCCGGTGGCTATCCGGCCAGGAGATCGCCATCGCCGGGATCGATTTGCGCGCGTTGCGGGTCAACTATGTGGGATCGCTGGGCTGGGAACTGCATTGCCCGATGGATCGCCTGAAAGATCTGTACGATGCCATCTGGAAGGCGGGCGAGGAGCATGACATCGCCGATTTCGGCGTCTATGCGGTGAATTCCCTGCGCATGGAGAAGGCCTACAAGGGGTTTGGCGCGGAGTTGACCAACGAAATCACCCCGGTCGAGGCCGACATCATGCGCTTCGTGAAGCTGGACAAGGATTTTGCCGGCAAGGCCGAGGTCGAGGCGGCGAAGGCCAAAGGCCCCTGGATTGCCGCCGTCTATTGCGAGGTCGATGCCGGCGACACCGACGTGCATGGCGGCGAGCCGGTGCTGGATGGCGACAAGGTAATCGGCGTCACCACGTCCGGCGGGTATGGCCACACGGTCGAAAAAAGCCTGTGCTTTGCTTATGTGGAGCCGGGATACGCGGCGCCCGGCGCTAGTTTCGATATCGAAATAATCGGCGGGCGCCACAAGGCCACGGTGCTGGCCGACCCGGCCTTCGACCCGAAGAACGGGGCGCTGAGAGGGTAGGGGTAGCGCGCCGGTGGCGCTGTAAGTCAGGCGGATAACGCCGTATCCGCCCTCTCCTCGCGACGCCAGACGATTTCAGGCGTAAAGGCGGGTGCGTCCTCGCGCGCGGCGGCGGTCTCGGCCAGCCCGCGGACGCGGGCCCGTAGCCTCGTCAGTGCGATAAGGCATTCATTTACCCGGTGGTGGCTGTCGCCAAAAGCCTGTCGGCGGCGGGTGAGCGCCGCCTCGTGAATCGCCAACGCATCGCTGGCGCGGCCGGCCTGAAGGCAGATTTCCGCCACGCGGGTTAGCGCGTGGACGCTGCCATCGGCGGCCGAGTCGCGGTCCAACCCGTCGATGATGCGGTTGCGTAGCTCATCGGCCTGGCGGGAGCTGCCCATTTCCTCGTACAGGCCGATCATTCTGGCGGAAACGGCTATGTTCCGGATATGCCCGGCGCCAAAGGCGCGTTCGGCCAGGTCGGCCACGCGGCGATAGAGGCGGTCGGCTTCGTGATAACCGCCGGTATGCTGGGCCAGCATGGCCTCGGCATGGATATAGAGGGGATTGCCGCTATCGGCCCGGCGCGCCCAGCGCAATGCCGCGCGGGCCATTTCGTAATCGCCCTGGGCCATGGCCTCGCGGGCGGCCTGGAAGGCCTTGTTGGCAAGATCATTTACAAGCATCGCGTCGGGTTCCCCTCGTTGAGAGATTAACTCACGCCCCGTCGAATATTTTTTTGGCTTTTCCTGAACGCCGCGTCGCATTTGCACGAGCTAATTGCTTTTAAGCTATTATTAATCCTATTTTACGCCCTTGGTGAACTTCCGGATAGCAATATCAACGAAGATTTTCATCAAATACCGCATAATATAAAAATTTTCCGTATAAAAACAAAAGTCTATGTAACTTTTCGTAACTTCAAAAAGCATCGATTGACAGCTCTTTAGTAGTAATTCGCGTTATTATGGCGGCATGTTTCTGGTGATTAGAACACCCGGACCAGTAGTATGGCGGCGCCTGAGCGGCCGTAATTTTCGATCCGCGTGACCTGCTTGCTTGTGCTGCAAAGGCTGTGCGAATAAGCTTTGGCGATATCCGCAAATTTCACCTAGCGAGAATAAATGTCGGCAGAGGAAATAGATAAAGGCGACGCGACGACGGAGGCGGAAAGCTTCCAGGATCCGCACACCCCTTCAAAAAGCGCCGAAAACAGCCTGGAAGCCGCGATCGGCACGCAGGTCCGCGAGTTTCGCCAGAAGCTGAATATGACGGTGGTGGAGCTGGCCAAGGTGGCCGGGCTGTCGGCGGGCATGCTGTCGAAGATCGAGCATGGGCTGACGTCGCCCTCGTTGAGCACGATGCAGAATTTGGCCAAGGCGCTGCATGTGCCGGTGACCGCCCTGTTCCGCCGCTTCGAGGAGGAACGCGACGCCAGTTTCGTAAAGGCCGGCGAGGGGCTGAAAATCGAACGCCGCGGCACCCGCGCGGGCCATCAGTACCAGCTACTGGGCCATACGGTCGGCAAGGCGATCGGCATGGAGCCCTATCTTATCACGCTGACCGACGAGTCCGACGTCTTCCCGATCTTCCAGCATTCCGGGGTCGAATTCCTGTACATGCTGGAAGGCGAGGTTAGCTATCGCCACGGCAGCAAGACCTACATCATGCAGCCGGGCGATTCCCTGATTTTCGACGCCGACGCGCCGCACGGGCCGGAAGAACTGCACAAGCTGCCGATCCGTTTCCTGTCGATTATTGTCTATCCGAATCCGAAGGTGTCGTGAACGGGGCATCAGAATCGTTCCTGTCAGGAAAAAAGGTTTCGTGCAAGTTGATCGACGGTTTTTTCCCTGATAAGGTTCCGTCCGCGAATTCAGCATTTTTCAGCGCTTCCGTGACGATTGTGCCGCGGGGGCAGGGCATCATTATTGCGGCCCGCGGCGCGGGCCTTCGATTAGGGAGTTAGTTGCATGGCCAAGGATCTTGCCAAGATTGTCAGCGACAAGAAAATCAAATATGTCATGTTCAGCTTCGTCGACATGTTCGGGGCGCTGCGGGCCAAGATGGTCCCGGCCAAGGCGGTCGGCAGGATTCAGAAGGACGGCGCGGGATTCGCCGGCTTCGCGACCTGGCTGGATATGACGCCGGCCTTTCCCGACCTGCTGGGCATGGCCGATCCGGACAGCTTCATGCAGCTTCCCTGGCGCCCGGACATCGGCTGGGTGGCCTGCGACCTGGTGATGGGCGGCAAGGAGGTTGATGCCTCGCCCCGTGTCATGCTGAAGCGCCAACTCGCCAGGGCCGAGAAGAAGGGCTACCGCATCAAGACCGGCGTGGAATGCGAGTTCTTCCTGTTGAACCCGGATGGCACGGAATTGTCCGACGCGATGGATACCCAGTCCAAGCCCTGTTACGACCAGGGCGCGCTGATGCGCCAGATGGACCTGATCGGCGCCATTTCCGACAGCATGGAAGCGCTGGGTTTCGGCAACTACCAGAACGACCATGAGGACGGCAACGGCCAGTTCGAAATGAACTGGGACTATGACGACGCGATGAAAACCGCCGACCGCCACGTCTTTTTCAAGTTTATGGCCAAGACCCTGGCCGAAGAGTATGGCTGCCGGGCGACCTTCATGCCCAAGCCGTTCAACCATCTGACCGGCAATGGCTGCCATGCGCATGTTTCGGTGTGGGACAAGGACGGCAAGAAAAACCTGTTCCACGACCCGAAGGGCGATTTGGGTATCTCGAAGCTGGGCTACAAGTTCCTCGGCGGCATCATGCATTCGGCGGATTCGCTGACGGCCTGGTTCAACCCGACGGTCAACAGCTACAAGCGCATCAACGCGCCGGCCACCGCCTCGGGCGCGACCTGGGCGCCCAACACGGTGACCTATACCGGCAACAACCGCACCCACATGATCCGCATTCCCGACGAGGGCCGGTTCGAGCTGCGCTTGATGGACGGCGCCGCCAATCCCTATCTGATGCAGGCGGGCATCGCGGCGGCGGGCCTGGACGGCGAGGAGAATGACCGCGATCCCGGCGCGCGGCTGGACATCAACATGTATGAGGATGGCCACAAGCTGAAGAACGTCAAGCGTCTGCCGCTGAACCTGCTGGATGCGCTGCGCCTGATGGAGAAGAGCGAGGTGCTGAACGACGCCTTCGGCAAGGACGCGATCCAGAGTTATCTGAAACTGCGCATGCAGGACTGGAACGCCTATATGAGCCATTCCAGCCAGTGGGAGCGCGAAAACACGCTGGATTGCTGAAGCCGCCAGCGGCGCAAGACCGAATATCAGGGCGTCGCATCGAGCGGCGCCCTTTTTCGTGGCGGATCAGCGGGCGAAATGCGCCAGACTGGTTTTGATCGTACTGGCCAACTCAGCGAAAGTAGCATCGACGCTGTGGTTGGGAATGAACAGCTTGGGCAGTCGGACCAGGCGGTTGGCCTTGAATTTCTGACGGTCGCCGGACGGGATAATATGCAGCAGTGTCTGTTCGTCGCGTACCTCGATACAGATGAAACTGCTCATCCGCGAGCCAGAGGTGCTGACGCTGCGAATCTGTTCCCAGGGAATTGGCCGGGTGTTCCAGTCGCGAAACCAGATCCCGTCTGCATCCAGCACCAGCCGCGGCCGCGGGTCCCGCGACAGGTAGGCGCCGTAACCGATCACCCCGCCACCGACGACCACGTGGCCGATGGCGATAAGGGTCGCGTCGGGAACGGCCTGCTGCCCGATCAGAAAGATCACCAGCCCGATCGCAATCAGCACACCGCCCAGAAGATAACCCTGCTGCAGCCGTGTGCGTGAAACCCGATATTCCAGTTTGTAGTCGCCGTCGCCTGTACTCAACTCGGTTTCCTCCTGTTCGCCGAACCTATCAGCATTGTTACGCGAAAGAAAACCGCGGCAGTTGCCTGCCGCGGCCGTAAGTGAATGTCGCGCGGGACCGGCGGACCGGCCCCGCGCAATGTTGGCTTATTTGAGACTGTTGCTGTGCGCTTTCATCTCTTCGTCGAGCGTTTCGGCGGCCGACAGCTTCATCGCCGCCATCAGCTTGTCCTTGTTTTCGAAGGATTTTTCTTCCTCCTCATAGAGCTTGTTTTCGCGCTTGAACTGAATCACATGCCAGCCGATCCAGGTAACGAAGCCGATGATCACCCAGATCATCTCGGTCCCCGGGAAGGGATACATTGCGCCGATATCCAGCATGCTCTGGCTCCAGGTTTCAATGCCTGTTGACATGGTATTTATCCTCCTCGGTTAACCGTTGATCAGGCCACGGGCCTTGGCTTCCTTGACTTCGGCATCGTAAACATCGGCCTCGTCGAGATAGCGCCCGTGATATTCGGCCAGGTCCAGACCCGCGAGTTCCACGCGCGGCGGAATACGCAGCACACCCATGGCATTCAGGATCAAGGACATGATATATGCCGGAATGAAGCCCAGCACGCCGAACATGATGACGGCGCCGATGAACTGGCCCCACGGCGTGATGAGTGCGTAGTCCGGGTTCATCGAGGCCGGGTAGCCCCACAGAACGAAGCCCGCGATCCACACACCGTAGAACCCGGCATAGCCATGCACGGCAACCGCGCCCACGGCATCGTCGATCTTGAACTTGCGCTCGACCCAGTAGTGCATCTTGTAGGC
>JADFVY010000429.1 GCA_015222795.1 Pseudomonadota bacterium
CCGGAGAAGCGCGGCGAGAAGTACGAAACCTTGGTGCGGTCCGAGGTGTCGCCGGCGATCGAGGCATAGGACGGGGCGGCGACGTTCATGGTGTTGGTGATCTTGGTGCTGTCGGTCGATTTGGTCCCGTATGCAACAAACCGTGTGAGGGAGTCGGAAACGACGCCCTTGGTTATCAAAAAATCCACCCCGCTGCCGGCGTGATAAAGATAATCGTCCTGATCGCCGTCGAACCCGCCGGTCGCGCCCATCAGGCTCTCGCCGCCGTAGTTCATGATGTCTTCGGCGCCGTCCTCGTCGCCCAACTGGACCGTGCCCCAGCCGCCCGATAACTGCAGGCGAGCCTCGTCGACCACGGTATTGTCGGTGGTGTTGGCATTGATCTCGATCTTGAAGCCGTAATTCAGGCCATTGTCGGCGGTGCCTGAGACATTGAGTTGAAGCTCCGCCTCGTCAACGCCGAAATACCAGTCATGGTCCTGAGAATCCTGCGTGCCCGCGCCGAACACGCCGACTCCCTCCGCCGCGGTCCAACTGCCCGTTTCGCTCTCCCACGTCTCCTGGCCCACCCAAGAGTTTTTGGCGATCCCTGTCGCGTCCTGATCGACATAGTAGAACTGGAAGTTTGCATTACCGGTCAGTTTCCAGGTCGGCGCTTCGGCCGCCACGGCCGCCCCGGCCGCCAATGCAGCCGCGCCAATCAGGGCGGTGCTGCCAAGAAGTCCCTTTTTCATGTCTCTCTCTCCGTAAAAGTTCAAGTTATTAAGGTTCGTCGCCCTAGTTGAAGGCGCATCGCATTAGTGCAAGTTCATCGCCATCTTAATGGGGCATAGGCCAGATTACTTATCCCAACGCGCCACAAACTGCGATTCATCCTGATCTTTATGTCCTCTTTTTAATTCGAATGGCAATACCAAATTTTACCAATATGTTCGGTTGTTGAGGACTGTTGCACAGGTGCAACAGAATAGGTATCCTAAGGTAGTTTTTATTTTTATAATTTATATTTTTAAGGAAGACGGCACGGTGATCGGCCGGAACTAATCGGATATCCCTGAATGGCGAAGCCGCCAGAAAACCCGTTGAATGGGTATCGAAATAACGAACACCCTGCCGCCCGCGCCGTGTCCCTTCCGCTCCCGCGCGCCAATCATCGGTGTGCTGTCAAATGGGGGGTGCCTGATGTCAAGACAGATTCCCCATTTTGCCCGGCTAATGATACAGTGAATAGTTTCCCCATCGTGGGGCCGCTCGTTGCGGCGGGTGCAGTGGTCTTTCGGGGGCCGCGCCGCAAGAAATATCAACGACGCTAAAGCGTCATAATATAATCCTGCCATGGGAGGTAGAAATGTTGAAGATGAACAAGACACGCCGTAATTTCCTGCAACAGACAGGCGTTTGGGCCGCCGGCGCCGCCGGTGCCGCGGCCGCGGGCAGCATGGGCATGCCCAACTTCGCGCAAGCCGCGCGCGACAAGGAACTGAATATCTATTGCTGGGAAGGTTATAACTCGGACGATGTGCTGGACCCGTTCCGTCGCGAGTTCAAGGCCAACGTCAAGGCCGAGGGCCTGACTTCGGACCCGGATGCGGTCAACCGCCTGCGCGCCGGCGAGACCAAGGTCTGGGACCTGATCAATCTGAACAATCCCTGGGCCCGCGAAATGATGTGGCCGGAAGGGTTGATCAAGGAATTGCCGCGCGACCGCTTCGAGCCGATGTTCTCGAAGATGATGCCGGATTTCCATCCGCCCTACGAGTGGGCCATGGACAAGACCGGCAAACATTTGCTGGGCATGACCCAGCGGTTCGGCCCGTTCAGCTTCGTCGTCAATACCGACAAGATCAGCCGCAAGATGGGCGAGGATCAGGGCTTCAAGCTGTTCCTGGATCCCGCTATGAAGGGTCGATACGGCGTTCTGACATACGATAACTGGAACATCTTCCACATGTGCATCGCGGCCGACGTGCATCCGTTCAAGAAGCATAATCAGGCCGAAATGGACGCTTTTACAAAAGTCGCCAAACAGATCTTCAACGGCGCCAAGCTGCTGACTGACGATCTGGTGGCGATGAACCTGGCCCTTATCAATGGCGAAATCGATGCCTACTTCACCGGCGGCACCTATACGGCCTCGCCGGCCCGTTTCGACGGCTCCAAACAGGTCCGCGGCATCACGCCGAATTCGGGCCCGATGGATGGCAAGGGCGGCATCGTGTGGATCGAGCTGACCTCGGTGGTCAACAATCCAGATCCTTCGCCGCTGGCCGACGAATTCCTGGCCTATGTGCAGCGCCCGGACGTTTCCAAGAAGGTGGCCTTCGCCGAAGGCACCTACAATCCGGTAACCCAGATGGGTTCGAAGGATGTGATGTCCCTGTTCAACAAGGAAGAACTGGACGCCATCCAGTGGGACAGCCTGGAACAGGAAATGGCCAACTCGGTCGATTACGACATCAATCCGGATTACGATGCGATGTACGAAATCTACTCGGCGGCCAAGCGCGAGCGCGAGGGCTGACGCCAGCCACCGTGTTCACAGGTTAACCGGATCGGCGCCTCCGCATGTCCTCGATGGCATGATCGGAGGCGCTGTTCTGTCTAATTCACCAGCAGCCCGCCGAAAGCGTATATGAGTACCAATACAGACCGCCCGATCCTGGAACTGAAAAACATCGTCAAGAAATTCGGCGGTTTTACAGCCGTCGACGATCTCAGTCTCGATATCGTCGAAGGTGAACTTTTTACCATCGTCGGCCCGTCGGGCAGCGGCAAGACCACGATGATCCGCATGCTGGCCGGCATGGACAAGCCGACCGGCGGCGACATACTGCTGCGCGGCGAGCGCATAAACGATGTGGCGGCGAACCATCGCCCCACCTGCATGGTGTTCCAGTCGCTTGCCCTGTTCCCGCACCGCACGGTGGGCGAAAATGTTGAGTTCTCGCTGAAAATTCGCGGTGTGGACAAACCGACGCGCCGCAAGCGGGCCGAGGAACTGCTGGAACAGCTTCACCTGCCGCTGTCCTATTACGACAAGGGCGTCAATCAATGTTCCGGTGGCGAGCGGCAGCGCGTGGCGCTGGCCCGCGCCCTGGCCTTCGACCCGGAAATACTGTTCTTCGATGAGCCGCTGTCGGCGCTGGATTTCCGGCTGCGCAAGACGCTGGAAAAGGAATTGAAGGACATCCACCGGATCACCGGCAAGACCTTCGTCTACATCACCCACAGCCTGGAAGAGGCGATGGTGATGAGCGACCGCATCGGCATCATGCGCGAGGGCCGGCTGGTTCAGGTTGGCTCGCCCGACGAGATTTACAATCAGCCGAAGGACAAATTCGTCGCCCAGTTCATGGGCGAGGTGAATGTGCTGGAGGTCGAAAAGGCGGGCGAGGGCAGGGTGCGCGTCACCAACAACGGCATCGAACTGGCCGCCCACGGCATGGGGCCCGATTTCGAAGCAGGCTTCCTGGTGGTCCGGCCGGAGGTCGTGCGTATTGGCGACAACGCCGCCGACATGGCCAACAAGCTGACGGGCAAATTGTTCAATGAATATTCCCTGGGTTCGCGGATCCAGTACCAGGTCCGCATGGCCGAGGGCGCCACATGGGTGGTTGAGCGGCTGCGCGACGAACGCTATTCCGGCCAGTTGGACGATGATGTTACCATCGGCTGGCAGCCCGAAGACGCCATGCTGGTGTTGGAGTAGCCGGGGATGACGGAACCGGCGGGCAAACGTTTCGTTGAATGGCTGCGGCAACCGGGCGTGCTGGCGGCCGTGCCGGTTACTCTTTTCCTGGTGGTCGGTTTCGCCGGGCCGCTGGTTCTGGTCTGGTGGTACAGCCTGATGCCGCCCAAGACCTTCACCCTGGCGCAGGCGCCGACGCTCGATAACTTCATCTCCAGCGCGGCCGGCAGCTATTACATATCCTTCGGCTGGTCGCTTTATCTGTCGGCGATCACCGTCGTGATCCTGTTGCTGATTTGCTATCCGGTGGCCTATGGCATGGCCAAGCTGTTCGGCAAATGGGCCAGTCTCATCACCCTGCTGGTCGTGTTGCAGCTATTGGTTTCGGAAAACATCCGCCTGTTCGGCTGGGTGCTGTTCCTGTTGAAGAACGGCATCATGGACGGTAGCGTCCAGTATCTCTTTGGTTTCGCGATGCCCTCGATCCTCTACACCGTGCCGGCCATCGTAATGGGCCTGGTCTACGTCTATCTGCCTTTCATGCTGTTCCCGATGGTACTGGGCCTGTCGATGGTGCCCGATTCGCTGAAGGAGGCCGCCTTCGACCTTGGCGCTACCCGCAAGGCCGTGTTCTGGGAGATTGAGCTGCCGCTGGCCTCGCCCGGCATTATGATCGGCGGGCTGTTGACCTTCGTACTGGCCCTGGGTTCGCTGGCCGAGTCCAAGATCCTCGGCGGCCAGAGGGTAATCATGATCGCCGACGACATCGAATCCGCCTTCACCTTCGCCCAGAACTGGCCGCGTGGCGCGGCGCTGTCGGTGCTGGTCATGGTGATCTCGGGGGGGCTGGTGTTGCTGCTGCTGCGCCGGCTCGACCTGGACCGGATCATGGGGCGGCGCTGACCATGGAACGCAAAAGCCGCAACGTCACGGGCATGCTGATCGGGTTGTGGACCGCCTGCATCCTGGTTTTCCTGTACATCCCGATCGTCTCGATCGTGCTCGCCTCGTTTTCGCGCAAGCGTTACTTCAGTTTTCCGGTCCAGCAGTGGGATACGAAATGGTATGAGAAGGCGATGGATTCCCTTTCCGTGCGCGCGGTTTTCGAAACCTCCGTGTCGGTGGCCCTGCTGGTGACGCTGTTCTCGGTTTTCCTGGCGTTCTTCGGCGCGCTCGCCTTCGCGCGCTATGACTGGAAGGGCCGCAAGATCTTCCAGCGCATTCTGCTGCTGCCGATTTTCTTCCCCCAGGCCGTGCTGGGCCTGGCGCTGTTGTTGTGGTTTTCGACGATCGGAATTATTCCCACCTGGAAGACCGCGGTCTTCGCCCATATGGTCTGGATCGTGCCCATCGTGACAATGGTCATGTCGATCCAGGTCTACAGCTTCGATCCGGCGCTGGAGGAAGCGGCCTTCGACCTTGGCGCCTCGCGCTGGAAGGTGATGCGCGAGGTGACGCTGCCGGTCCTCTGGCCGGGGATTTTTTCCGGCGGGTTGTTCGCCTTCCTGCTGTCCTGGGGCAACTTCCCGCTGTCGCTGTTTTCCACCGGCGCCGACCAGACCATTCCGGAATATCTCTACGCCAAGATGGTTTCCGGCTACACGCCGATCGTACCGACCCTGGGCGCGTTGACGGTTGCCGGGGCGGCGCTGCTGATGGGCACGGGATTCGGGTTGATGTGGGCCATCCGCGCGCGCCAGCGTATTCTCGACCGCAAGGAAATCACAGGCTGATAGCCTTGATACAATTCAGTATACCGACAGGCAAAGCTCAAGGAGAATTGACATGCTGACACCAATCACCGGGCGTTCCGTCATCGTCACCGGCGCCAGCAAGGGCATCGGCAAGGGTATTGCCCGGGTATTCGGGCGCGCCGGAGCCAAGGTGCTTTCCGTGGCTCGCAACGAGGCCGAGGCCCAGGCTGGCGCCGACGAGATCATCGCCGCCGGCGGCACGGCGTCCGCCTTCTCGGCCGATGTCCGCGATCTGGCCTCGATGGAAGCAATGGCCCAGGCCGCGGTCGATCGCCATGGCGGGCTGGACGTGCTGTGTGCCAATGCCGGCATCTTCCCGCAGTCCAAAATTCTCGATATGGACGGCGACGAATGGGATCTCGTGCTCGGCACCAACCTGAAGGGCACCTTCAATTCGGTGAAGGCCTGCATCCCGCATCTGGCGAAAAGCGACGGCGGGCGGATCATCCTGACCTCGTCGATCACCGGGCCGATCACCGGTTATCCCGGCTGGACCCATTACGGCGCCAGCAAGGCCGGGCAGCTTGGCTTCATGCGCACCGCCTGTATCGAACTGGCGAAATACGGCATCACCGTCAACGCCGTCATGCCGGGCAATATCAAGACCGAGGGTCTGGACGGGCTGGGCGCGGATTACCTGGCGACCATGGCCGCCTCGATCCCGCTGGGCAAGATCGGCGATGTCGAGGATATTGGCAACGCGGCGCTGTTCTTCGCCTCGAAGGAAGCCAACTACATCACCGGCCAGACCATCGTCGTCGACGGCGGCCAGACCCTGCCGGAATCGCTGGAGGCGTTGGGAGAGGTTTGAGTGTCGGGGGAGGTCGCGCGGTGTCGGCTTTAATTCCCCAACAGCCGGGCGCGGACGGTGCGCGGGGATTCCCCCGTCCACCGGCGCACCGCGCGCGAGAAGGCGGATAGCTCGGAATAGCCCAGCAGGAAAGCGATCTCCGAGAAGGGCAGTTGGCGCTGCTTCATATACATCATCGACAGGTCGCGTCGGGTCATTTCCACCAGGTCCTTGTAAACCACGCCCTCCCGGCTTAACTCGCGCTTGATGGCGGCGGGCGAGAGGCGCAGTTCATGGGCGACGGTATCGAGCGGTGGATAGCCGTTGGGCAGTCTGGTGCGGATTATGGTGCGGACCTGGCTGATCAGCGACGTCTCGCCCTCGGGCAGTGCCGATAACTGCTCCAGGCAGGTCTGCATCATGGTCATCAGGTTCAGGTCGCGGCCCGGCATCGGCCGGTCCATGATTTCCGGGCGGAACAACAGCGCATTGGCCGGCTGCGAGAAATAGACCGGCGCGCCGAAGGCGTTTTCATGCTCGCGCGATTCTACCGGGTTGGGATGCTCGAAATGCACTTCCTCGGGCGCCCAGCCGGCGCCATAACATTCCCGGAACACGTTCAGGAACATGCCCAGCGACAGCTCTGCATCCTGGCGGCGTTCAATGATATCGGGGGCCTGGATCTGATATTCCAGCCGCACCAGACCGTCCTCGTCGTGCACCAGCCGCATCAGCGACGAAGCCTGGTGATAGGCGAAAAAATCGACCATGTTTTCCAGCGCGCTGCCCAGCGTCGGCGAGGATATGATGGCATAGCCCCACAGGCCAAGGTCGCGCGGCTGGAACTGGTTGCCGAACCACAGGCCGAAATTATCGTTGCCGGTCAGCCGCGAGCCTTCCTCGAACAGATTGCAGAACGAGCTGAGTTTCAGCTTCAGGGTCGGCGCGCCCGCCATGCTGGGCGCGATGCCGGAATGGCCGAAAATCCGGTCAACGTCGCCATGCAGGCGTTCGATATAATCGACAATACCCGTTGCGGCCGAAGCCAGTACGATCGGTGCGGTTCCGTCCTGGACCCTATTGGGCTCCATATCCCTGTCCGCCTTGAATAATTTATATTTTAATTTTGGCGTGCGGGATGATTGCACAGGTGCTCCGGTTTAATCAAGCAGGGTTAAGCGCACGCGCGGCGAGACCGGCTTGACGGCGACGGCGGGGCTCAATGTACCTGGCATTCGGCCTCGGCCACCATGATCACGGCTTCGTCGCCCAATCTAAACCGCCCGCGCGTCCATTCCCGAACGCGCGCCAGGGCCTCCAGATGCGCCGGGTTCCCGCGGATGTTGCCTGGTGGTCTAGTGGTCTCCACCCAACGGATGGTACCCACGGGGCGGCTTTACAAGCCCACCGGCCGCGTTGCGCGCCGCTTGCGATGCCCGGCATCGCGGCGCGACACGCGCCTTGCCGGATGAACTTGTAAAG
>JADFVY010000430.1 GCA_015222795.1 Pseudomonadota bacterium
CTGGGCCGCCTCGTCCGGCGTGGTGGCGACGATGCCTTGCGGGATGGGGATCCCGGCGGCGGCCAGCAGGGGCTTGGCCGCGTATTCCTCGAAATTCATTCGCTCGTTCCTTGTTAGCTCTTGGCCTTCGGTGCGACCTCGTCCTTCGAGACGGGCCTTTGGCCCTCCTCAGGATGAGGCTCCAACGTTTGCGCCCTCATCCTGAGGAGCCCCGGCAGGGGCGTCTCGAAGGACGAGGCCGCTCTGTGTCGACTACTTGCCGTACTTCTCCCAATATGGGCTGGCGACTGGCGGCGACATAACTAAAATCTCTATCGGCGCGTCATTAAAACTTGCGGTTTCTAACCCGGGAAACTCACTCGCGCCTTCCCGAAACTACTTGCCGTACTTCTCCCAATATGCTCCGAAAAGCTCGTTTTCCGCCGGTTTGTCCTCCGGGATCGTTGTCACCAGATGGGTAATGTTAACAAAACTACGCCAGTTCAGATTGTCGTCGATCGAGTTCCCGGCCCAGGTCCCGCAGCCCATCGACAGCGTGAAGGGCAGCCCGTTGTTGAAGCCGCCGCCATTGCCGAAAGTGTGGGCCTGGTTGACCAGCACCCGCACCGCATCGGTCTCGGCCGCCAGCTCCCGCGCGTGGTCCATGTTACGCGTGTGAATCCCGCAGGAATGGCCGCGTCCCTGGTGATTCAGGATGTCGCGCACCAGCCGTTTGGCGTCGGCCCAGTCGCGCGCCTTGTAGACCGTCAGCACCAGCGACAGCTTCTCGCCCGAGAACGGATGGCCGGGGCCGATACCGTCATCCTCGACCAGGAAGAATTTGGCGGATTTCGCGGCTTCCGGCAGCCCGGCGCCCTCGGCGAAGACGTCCGCATCGCGCGCGATCAGGGTGCGGCTCAGGCTGCCGTCGGGCCATAATGCGGCCTGGATATTGTGTTTGTATTCGGTCGCCCGCCAGGCCCCGGCGCGTTCCAGCGCGGCGATGGCATCCTCGTAAATCGCCTCTGGAATGACCACCGAATTTTCCGACGAGCATGAGGTCGCATTGTCGAAGATCTTGGAATCGCGGATCATTTCGGCGGCGGCATCCAGGTCGGCGCCCTCATCGATAATAACCGGCACGTTGCCCGCGCCAACGCCGATCGCCGGCGTGCCGCTGGAATAGGCCCCGCGCACATTGTTCTGACTGCCCGTGCAGACCACCAGATCCACGGCCTTCATCAGGGCGGTGGTAAGCTGGCGGTTCACCGGCGCGGGCAGGATCTGCACCAGGTCCCGCGGCAGGCCGATCTTGGCCAGCTCGGCGCGCATCAGATCAACCGTCGCGCCGGAGATGCCCGAGGCCGCGGGCGACGGCGCGACGATCACCGCGTTGCGGCCCTTGATCGCCATCATCGCCTTGTTGACCGGGGTCGCCGAGGGGTTGGTGGAGGGCGTGATCGCCGCGACGACGCCGACCGGCTTGGCCCATTTGACAAGGCCCTTGGCGGGGTCTTCCTCGATGATGCCGACGGTCTTGACGCGCATCAGGTCGCGCAGGGTGCCGAAGGTCTTGCGGGTGTTCTTGGTGATCTTGCTTTCCACATTGCCCAGCCCGATTTCGGCCACCGCGCGAATCGCCAGGCTTTTGGCATGGTCCGGCTTGTAAAGCGACCAGGCGAGCGCGGTCACCGCCTCGTCGACGCGGGCCTGATCGGCATCGGCGAACTGCGCCATGGCGGCGCGGGCGCGTGTAACCAGCCCGGCGACAATCGCTTGCGCGTCGGTTTCGGTGGAAATCGGAACGGCCGTGGATGTACTCATCTGTCTTGCCCCAAAATAAAGCTAAATATCGAGTTCCTTGCGCGAGCCCTTCAGCGCCCGGTAGACGCTGGTCAGGACGGTCAAGATGCCCGCCAGCAGCAGAACGGCGACGATCGGCCGCGTGACGAAGTCGCCAACGTCGTAGCTGACCATCTGCATGCCCTGGGCGAAGGTCTGCTCGCCAATCTTGCCGAGGATCAGCCCCAGCACGATACCCGGCACGGAATAGCCGGTGCGGCGCATGAAATAGGCCAGAATGCCGGCGGCGAACATCACCGCCACGTCGATGACCTGGTTGCGCGTGGCGTATGCGCCGATCGTGGACATCAAAAGGATACCGGGGGCCAGGACCTGGAACGGAATGCGCAGCAGATGCAGCACCGTCTTGGTTTCCACGAAGCCGAGCACCAGGATGCATATATTGGCGAAGAACATCGCCGCGAAAACGACCCAAACCAGGTCGGACGAGTTGATGAAGACCAGCGGCCCGGGCTCGATATCGTGCATCTGGAAAACACCGACCATCATGGCGGTCAGCGCGCCGCCGGGCAAACCCAGCGCCAGCAGCGGTATCATGGCAGCACCAGTGGCGGCGTTGTTGGCGGTCTCGGAAGCGACCACGCCCTCCAGTTCGCCCTTGCCGAATTTCTCCGGCGTCTTCGACCAGCGCACCGCCTCGTTATAGCTGAGGAAGGCGGCCAGGGTCGCGCCGATGCCCGGCAGGATACCGGCAAAGAAACCGAGCACGACCGATCTCGCCACCGCCCATCTCAGGCTTATGAACTCGGCCAGGGTGGGGAAGGTCGTTGCGAATTTCGGCATGTCGAAGCTGCCGCTGGCCCGGCGCTCGGCCTGGACCAGTACTTCCGACACCGCGAAGAAGCCCAGGATTACCGGTACGAAATGCAGCCCCGCCATCAGGTAATAGAGGTCGAAGGTATAGCGCTCCTCGCCGGCCACCGGGTCCAGCCCGACGGTCGCCAACAACAGGCCCAGAAGCACACTCAGCCAGCCTTTCCACAGAGTCTTGGCGCCGACAGACGAAGCAACGGCGATGCCGAAGAAGACCAGGGCGAAGATTTCCGGGGGGCCGAAATGAACGACCGCGATATCGGCCAGCAACGGCGTCGCCAGCATCATGAATATCACCGAGCAGGTGCCACCCAGCGCCGAACAGATAACGGCCGCGCCGATCGCCTTGCCGGCCTTGCCCTGCTGGGTCATCGGATAGCCGTCGAAGGCGGTTGGCGCATTTTCCGGCGCGCCCGGTATGTTGAACAGGATCGCCGTCACCGCGCCGCCATAGGTGCCCGAACAATACAGCACCGAATAGAACATGATGGCGTCGGCCGCGCTGAGATAACCCGAGAAGGGCAGGAAGATCGCCGCCAGGGTCAGCATGCTGATGCCAGGAATAGCGCCGAACAGCAGGCCGCCGATCAGGCCGGCGAAGAAAATACCGATGCTCGTCCAGCTACTGAAAAGTGTCGCCGTGCCCTGAAGGAAAAGATCCATGATTCGATGACCTGTTTGTGGCGACCCTCGTCAGCCGCGGAGAAGAATGACGACCTGATTGCCGAAATCGTAGAAACCCGGCCAGTAGCCGATCGGCAGCCCGACATAGAGCACGCGCGTGAAGATGACCGTGATAACCCCGTAGATCGACAGCGGCACGAAAATCAGCATCGTTGCGCGACGCTCACCCGTCAGATACAGATAGAAGCCCAGGAAAAACGGTGTCAGAAAATAGTAACCCATGCCCTGCAACAGCATTGCGTAGACCAGCGGCAGGGCCAGCGTCAGCCCCATGCGAATTATGAAATAGGCCCCATGTTCGCTGAACTGGCTGAAATAGCCAGGATCGGAGACAGGATCGGTTTTCGCCTTGCGCAGATCCTGGACGAACTGTCCGGCGGCGCCGAGAAAAATCATCGCGATGATTGCCCGTGGCCAACCGGATGCGCCGAATAAATAGCCGTCGATTTCGCGGTCGAACTCGAAGCTGTAGCCGAAGGCCAGCCCGGCCACCGATAGCCAGATGGCGATTTCGGTCCATTGACCGGAGGTCAGCTTGCCCATGACGGCGCCCTTTTTGGAAAAAGGCCCCGGTGGGTGATCTCCCACCGGGGCCGATTATCGTGCAAACAGCGGGATTACTTGATCAATCCCATGTCCTTGTAGGTCTGCTTGTAGATTTCCATGGTGTCGTTGATCAGCACCTTCGCACCCTCGGTGTCGCGGAAGCTGGGGATCAGATCCATGAATTTGGATTTGTTGAAGGCCTGATAGCTGTCGGTGAAGAAGCCCTTCTGGAAGGCCCACTGCAGATAAGCAACGCGATCCGGCGGCGTATCCTTGTGGACATAGAAACCGCGGAAGCGCATCAGCGGGGTCCATTTCAGGCCAACGTCGGTCATCGACGGTGTGTCCGGAAAGGCACCGGCGCGTTCATGCAGCAGGGTCAGGATCGGCTTGAAGTCGCCGCTTTCCAGGAAGCCGCGCACGTCGCCCGGCTGCTCGAACAGCGC
>JADFVY010000431.1 GCA_015222795.1 Pseudomonadota bacterium
GGATCCGCAACGCCTGCAGCCCGGTCCCCGCCGTATGCCGCAAATCGTGCAGCCGCCAGCCCGCCCGGCCCTCGACTGGCTTGCCCTCCGCGTCCAGGAACCCCGACGCCTTGTCGATCGCCGCCTTGGCTTTCGAGAATCCGGAAACCGGAACATTGCCGCCGCGCGTGCTGAAAATGTATTCGCCCTTGTGCCGCGGCGCGCCGGCGATCAGGGCCGCCGCCTGGGGCGACAAGGGCACGTCATGCCGGACGCCGTTCTTCGCCCGGTCCGCCGGGATCGTCCAGACGGCCGGGTTTTCCGCATCGTCCAACTCGCTCCACTTCATCCCCGCCACTTCCGCCCGGCGCTGCCCGGACAGCAGCAGCAGCCGCACCACCGTGCCGAACGGGTAGCCGTGTGAAGCCGACCAGATCGCCTTGATTTCCCCATCCGTCAAAGGCCGGTCCCGCCGGCGCTCCGGCGCAGCAAGCCCTTTAAAGACCGGAACCGAGTCGACGATGCCGCGCATCGCCGCCCAGTTGAACAGCTTGCGCGACGCCGCCAGAACCCTATTACCCATGTAAGGCCGGTCGCCGTACCGTTCGATCAGGTCGATCACGTCGCGCTGGCCGACACTCGCGATCGGCCGCTCGCGCCAAGGCCGCAGGTCCGCGCCGGTAATCGCCGGCAGGATATCGCGGTCGAATATCCGCTGCGTCTCCGCCCAGCGCCGGGTGTGCCGCTTGGCATGCTTTTCGATGAATTCGTCGGCGGCGGACTTCACCGTATCCGCCTTGCGCGCCGCCTTTGCCGCCTTCGCGGCGCGCGGATCGTCGCCGCGGCCGGCCTGGCGCATCGCCGACCGGGCTTCCGCGCGCGCGTCGGCCAGGTCGAGCCCCGGAAACTTCCCCAGCGTGTGACGCACCAGCTTGCCGTGAACGCGGTACATCGCCGCCCATGACTTGCTGCCCTTCGAGGTCACCCGCAGGCAAAGGCCGGGCACCAGCGCATCGAAATATTCGTCCCGGCCGGCCACCGGCGGCTTGATCTTCTCGACCCCTATCGCGGTCAGCTTCCGTTTCATCAGTGAACCCCCTCGGGTAACGCGGGGGTAACACGAAACGCCGCTATTTGGTGTTACCCCGTGAAATAGGATGAAACAGAATTATCACGCATCACGTTGAGGCCGCAACATTTTTCTTAACCTGACGCACTGATGCGAAACCCCCTGAAACCGCGAAGTTTTTAACTCTTAATCAGCGGGTCGTAGGTTCGAGCCCTACTGCGCCCACCAATCTTTTCAGATAGTTAGCCTGGAACAGAGGCGGGATATTTTGCAGGCGTCCAACTCGATCGGGGTTGGACGTCCAACTTTTTGTTCGTCAAGGGTTCCTCTTCTTCGCCTTGGCGCGCTCGGCGCGTTCCCAGGCGATGCGCTTTTTGGCGGCGCGGGTGCCTGTGGCGATTGCCTCCCCCGTGCCCGACCTGATGATCACCAGGCATGTCTTCGGGTAATACCAGGGCTTTATTCCCGCATAATCAGAATGGCATGGAAATCATCGCCCCCGGACGGCCTCGGGCGCCGCACTGAACGCCTGACGACATAGAAACCTTGCGCCCTGCCGACGTCGGCGGCTAATCTGCGGCGAACAAGAACTGTAAATCGACAGGGTATGTAAATTCATGAACGTCGCCGCCGCCCTTATCGCCGAGGACATCCATAAATCCTTCGGCTCGCTGGAGGTCCTGAGGGGTATCTCCATGACGGCGCGTGACGGCGATGTGATTTCGATCATCGGCAGTTCCGGGTCGGGCAAGAGCACCTTCCTGCGCTGCATAAACTTCCTGGAGACCCCGGATCGCGGGCGCATTGTCGTCGGCGGCGAGGAGATTCGCATCATGGCCGATCGACAGGGGCGCTCCATGGGCGCCGACCATGCCCAGATCGACCGGCTGCGCACCCGCCTGGGCATGGTTTTCCAGAGCTTTAATCTGTGGTCCCATATGACGGTGCTGCAAAACGTCATGGAAGGCCCGGTGCATGTGCTGAAGCGGCCGAAGGCCGAGGTCCGCGAACAAGCCATGGCGCTGCTGGAAAATGTCGGCATCGCCGAGAAACTCGACGCCTACCCGTCGGAACTGTCGGGCGGGCAGCAACAACGCGTGGCGATCGCCCGGGCGCTCTGCATGAACCCGCAGGTCCTGCTGTTCGACGAGCCGACCTCGGCGCTCGATCCGGAACTTGTGGGCGAGGTGCTGAAGGTGATGCGCGACCTGGCCGAGGAAGGCCGCACCATGATCGTCGTCACCCACGAAATGGGCTTCGCGCGCGAAGTTTCCAACGAGGCAATCTTTCTGCATGACGGGCGCATAGAGGAACAGGCGCCCCCGGCGGAACTGTTCGGCAATCCAAAATCGGAACGCTGTCGCCAATTTCTTGCCAGCAGCCTGTAATCGGGTAAGAATGGTGCAATATGCCTGATACAGACCACTAATTATCAAACTGTTTTTAAACACGTAACCAGCAGGGAGCTATCCAGTGAAAAAACTTTTCGTACTAGCGGCCGTTGCCGTGGCGCTTGTTTCCGGACAGGCCATGGCCGGCAAATACGACACCATCACCATCGCCACCGAGGGCGCCTACAAGCCCTGGAACTTCAAGGACGCGGCCGGTAATCTGGTCGGGTTCGAGATCGATTTCGCCAAGGACCTGTGCAAGCGCATGAACGCCAAATGCACGATCGTCGAGCAGGCCTGGGACGGCATCATCCCGTCGCTGCAGGCCGGCAAGTACGACGCCATCATCGCCGGCATGTCGATCACCGAAAAACGCAAGAAGGTCATCACTTTCTCGCGCGATTACCTGTCGGGCGGCGGCGGCCTGGTGGTCGTCAAGTCCGGCCCGCTGGCGGGCTTCGACACCGGTCTGGCGAAGGTCAACCTGGCCGAGGTGGACGCCAACGAACAGGCGTCTCTCGACAAGATCATCGCGGCCTTCTCGGGCAAGACGATCGGCGTACAGACCGCCACCACGCATGAGAACTTCCTGAAGGAATATCTCGGCGACAAGGTCACCATCCGCAGCTACGACACCCAGGAAAATCTCGATCTTGACCTCGAGGCCGGTCGCGTCGACGCGGCGCTGGCTTCGATGGATTACTGGGTGCCGCTTCTGAAGTCCGACAAGGGCCAGAATTTCAAGCATGTGGGCCCGGCAATGTCGGGGGGCCCGTTCGGCGCCGGCACCGGCGTTGGCATCCGTCAGGCGGACGCGGCGCTGGCCGACATGTTCTCCAAGGCGATCACCGAGTCCATCGCCGACGGCACCTGTGAGAAGATGGCCGTGCAATGGTTCGGCTTCAACAACTGCTCGCTGCCGTAGGTCGGCCGCGACGTTGGAAAAGATTGCGGCGGTTGCCAGATCCCTCCCGGATCGGGCGGCCGCCGTTTTCGGTTTAGAACATGCAATCTGACATGAACGGGGGCAGTTGGTGGATCTGAGCCTGCTCGGCTGGGGCGACCTCGGTTGGGGCGACGAGATGATTTACGGCGCCCTGATGACGCTTGCCGTGGCGACCTGTTCCTATGCGCTGGGCATCGCCTTCGGCGCCATTGCCGCGACGATGAAGCTGTCGGACTGGGTTGCGGCGAGGATGCTGGCCGAGATTTACACCACGGTCATCCGCGGGCTGCCCGAACTTCTGATCATCTATCTCGTATTCTTCGGCGGCGGGGCCGTGCTGCGCGCCATCGCCAGGGGGCTGTTTGGTTACGGCGCATTCATCGACCTGCCGATTTTCGTCACTGGCATGATCTGCATCGGGCTGAGCGCCGGCGCCTATTCCACCGAGGTTATTCGCGGCGCCGTGCTGGCGGTGCCGGTGGGCCAGGTCGAGGCGGCGCGCGCCGTGGGCATGGGCCGGGCGCTGAGATTCCGGCGCGTGCTGGTGCCGCAGGTGGCGCGCTATGCGTTGCCGGGCCTTGGCAATGTCTGGCAACTGACGCTGAAGGAAACCTCGCTGATTTCAGTCATCGGGCTGGTTGAAATCATGCGCCAGGCCGCTGTCGGGGCGGGTTCCACCAAGGAGCCCTTCACCTTCTATGTCACCGCCTTCGTGCTTTATCTGGGGCTCGCCTCGATTTCAAATCGCGGTTTCCTGCGGGCCGAGGCATGGGCCAACCGCGGCGTGAGGGCATCGTGAGATGAACTGGGAACTGATCGCCGAAACCTGGCCCATCCTGCGCGACGCCATCCCCGTGACGATCATGCTGGCCGTGACGTCGCTGGCCATCGGTTTCGTGCTGGCCACCGGTATCGCCGTCATGCGGCTGTCGAAGAACCGCGCTGCCTGGGCTTTCGCTTATGGCTTTGTCTATGTCTTCCGCTCGACACCGCTGCTGGTGCAGATATTCCTCATCTATTACGGATCCGGCCAGTTTCGGGTGTTTTTCGAGAGCCTTGGGCTGTGGTATTTCCTGCGCGAACCTTGGTTCTGCGCGGTCCTGGCGCTAACCCTGAACACCGGCGCCTATACCTCCGAGATTATCCGCGGCGGCATTCAGTCGGTTCCCTGGGGCCAGATGGAGGCGGCCCGTGCGACCGGCATGTCGGGCCTGCTGCTATTCCGCCGCATCGTCTTCCCGATCGCCATCCGCCAGGCGCTGCCCGGTTATGGCAACGAGATCATCCTGATGGTCAAGGCGACCTCGCTGGCCAGCACGATCACCATCCTCGATATCACCGGCGAGGCCAAGAAGATCATTGCCGCCACCTGGAGCCCGGTCGAGGTTTTCATCGTCGCGGGCGGAATATACCTGGCCATCAATTTCCTGGTGACGCGCGCCGTGCTGTGGACCGAGATCAAGCTGTCGCCGCAGCTCTACCGTGACAGGCCGTCCTGGTTCGCCCGCCTGAAACGCAGCCCCAAGGAAGCCGCCGCCGAGGCCCCGGCGATCGATACGCAGATCCGGTAGGCGGTTTAGCGGCGTTTCGCCGTAAAAAAATCGACCCACGGAGGCACAGAGACACAGAAGAAATTTTTTCTTCCCCGTGAGGCTCTGCCACGCGTAGCATTTTTTAGGAATAAGGGGATGTGGGGATAAGAGAAGGAGATGGAGGGGAGAAAATCCGATGTCGTAACTGCTCCCCTCCATCCCCTTTTTATCCCCACATCCCCTTATTCTTTAATTTTTACCCACCGCGAGGCGCCTTGAAGGGGAGGCGCGGTTCCCTCTGTGTCTCCGTGGTTCAACTTCTTTTTACGGCGAAAGCAGGCTGCCGGGTTGCCGATGGGCCAGCGGTTCCGCGCCGGCGATCTTGCCAATCTGTTCGCCGGGGCGGGCCAGCGCGTCGCCTTTGCGGGCGAAGAACAGGCCGGATGCCCGGCTGTATATCGGCGTGCGGGCAGCGGCCGGATCGTCGGCCTCGATATCGACCAGTTCGGCCATCAAATCGCCGGCCTCGACACGGGTTCCGATTTCGCGATGCCAGGCGACAATACCCGTCCCCGGCGCGCGCATCACGTCCATGCCTTCCAGCGGCGTCGCCTCGCAGGGCGCTTCGGCAAGCGGTCCCGGATCGCCGGCCACGACGCCCCGGCGCGTGAGGTAGCGAAACAGGCC
>JADFVY010000432.1 GCA_015222795.1 Pseudomonadota bacterium
GGGGCCGAGGCCCAGGCGCTGGCCGCGGCCAAGCCGGACGCCATCTATAACGTCACCTTCGGCGGCGACCTCGCCAAGTTCGTGCGCGAGGGCAATCTGCGTGGCCTGTTCGAGGGGCGCACCGTGGTCAGCTTGCTGTCGGGCGAGCCGGAATATCTCGACCCCCTGAAGGGCGAGGCGCCCGAGGGCTGGATCGTCACCGGTTATCCCTGGTACGCTATCGACACGCCGGAACATCGCCGCTTCGTCAACGCCTACCGCGCCAAATACAAGGATTATCCCAGGCTCGGCTCGGTGGTCGGCTACAACACCTTTAAGGCGATCGCCACCATCATCGGCAAGGCGGGATCGACCGACACCGAGAAGATGATCGCCGCCGCCGAGGGCATCACGGTCGATTCCCCCACCGGCCCCTTCACCTTCCGCGCCATCGACCACCAGTCCACAATGGGCGCCTATGTCGGTCGCACCGCGCTGAAGGAAGGCCAGGGCATCATGGTAAACTGGCGCTACGCCGACGGCGCCGACTACATGCCCACCGACGCCGAGGTCAAGGCGATGCGGGGGAACTAAGCTCTCAGCCACTCGACGCCGGCCAGCGGCCTCATCCTGAGCCTGACGAAGGATGGCAGCGGGATCGAGGGCTGCGTATCTTTGATGCGCAGCCGGCCTGGGGTTGGTTCGGCCCGGCCAGGCCAACCCGCCGAACTGGCGCTGGCCGGCCCCTGGCCAACCGGCCGAACCCGCGCCACCGATTCCCTCGGTGGCGGTTCGGCCGTCTTTAGAGCAGCATCCGGACAACCGGAATCGCTTCCGGCGATTTCATTTGGCCGGATAAAGCTGCTCGCCCTTTGAAATAGGGAGTAATATCCGATTCAGCTGAACCGAACCGGTTCAACTGGATCGGATATTGCCCCCGTTATTCTGGAAGCTCACCCATGTATGGTTTTTTCGAGCGTCTTTTCGACCCTCTGGCCCCGGCCGACATCGTCCGTCCGCCGGACCGCACGCTTGCCTTTTTCCTGCATTTCCTATTACCGATCAAAGGGTTGCTTCTGGTGATCCTGGCTATTTCCGGCCTTGCGGCGCTCTCGGAACTGGCGCTTTACGCCTTTCTGGGCGTCGTCGTCGAATGGATGACGGTGTCCGGCCCGGAGAGCTTCATCGAGGCCCACGGCGCGGCGCTGATCGCCATGGCGGTTGTCGCGGTCGTCATCCGCCCGGCGGCGGTAATCGTCTCGCGCGGGCTCATCAACCTGGCGCTGGTGCCCGGCCTGACCAACCGCGTGCGCTGGCGCAATCACCGCTATGTGTTGCGCCAGAGCCTGTCCTACTTCCAAGACGATTTCGCCGGCCGCATCGCGCAGAAGGTCATGCAGACCGGCCATGCGCTGCGCGAGGCGGTGATCAACGTGATCGACGGCGTGTGGTTCCTGGCGATCTTCCTGGCCGGCACCATGGCGGTGCTCGCCGGGCTCGACTGGCGCCTGCTGTTGCCGGTCGCCGTCTGGGCGCTGGGCTACATCGCGGTGATCGTCTTCCTGGTGCCGCCGGTGCGGGGGCGTTCGGCCGCGGCGTCGGAGGCCACCTCGGCGCTGACCGGCCACGTGGTGGACAGCTACACCAACATCCAGTCGGTCAAGCTGTTCGCCCATGCCGAGCGCGAGGAGGTCTTCGCCCATGAGAGCCTGCGGCGCCACACAAGGGCCTTCCGCGACCTGATGCGCCTGGTCCTCTCCCTGACCGTGGTGCTGAACATTCTCAACAGCGCGCTGTTGCTCGCCATGGCGGTGCTCTCGATCCATCTGTGGCGGGACGGCAGCATCGGCATCGGCGCCATCGCGGCGGCCAACGGCCTGATCGTCCGGCTCAGCCAGATGTCCGGCTGGATCCTGCGCACCGTCGCCTCGCTTTTCGAGAATGTCGGCATGATCCAGAACGGCATCGAGACCATCTCGCGGCCCCATGAGGTGGTGGACCGGCCCGGCGCGCGCCCGCTGACGGTGACCGAGGGCGAGATCCGCTTCGAGAATGTCCGCTTCCATTACGGCAAGGAACGCGGCGCCATCGAGGAGGTGACCCTGACCGTCCGGCCGGGCGAGAAGGCCGGCCTGGTGGGGCGCTCGGGCGCCGGCAAATCGACCCTGGTCAATCTGCTGCTGCGCTTCCACGACCTTGAGGGCGGGCGCATCCTGATCGACGGCCAGGACGTCGCCGGGGTGACCCAGGAAAGCCTGCGCGCCCGGCTCGCCATGGTCACCCAGGATACCTCGCTGCTGCACCGCTCGATCCGCGACAACATCCGTTACGGCCGGCCCGAGGCCGGCGAGGACGAGATCATGCGCGCCGCCGGGCTGGCCGAGGCCCAGGCCTTCATTCCCGAACTGACCGACCCGCGGGGCCGGCGCGGCTACGACGCCCAGGTGGGCGAGCGCGGGGTCAAGCTGTCCGGCGGCCAGCGCCAGCGCATCGCGATCGCGCGGGTGATTCTCAAGGACGCGCCGATCCTGGTGCTCGACGAGGCGACTTCGGCGCTCGATTCCGAGGTCGAGGCGGCGATCCAGGGCCAGCTTGACAACCTGATGGCCGGCAAGACCGTGATCGCCATCGCCCACCGGCTCTCCACCATCGCCGCCCTCGACCGCCTGGTGGTGATGGACCAAGGCCGCATCGTCGAAACCGGCAGCCACCGCGAACTGCTCGGCACCGGCGGTCTCTACAGCCAGCTCTGGGAACGCCAGTCCGGCGGCTTCCTCGGCATGGAGGCCGAGGCCGGCCAGCCGCGCGACGGCGATGGCGA
>JADFVY010000433.1 GCA_015222795.1 Pseudomonadota bacterium
GTGGGCCGTAGGCCTAATACCAAGGCTCGCTGATAAAGACCCATTTGACCGGTTTCCCTTGACCGCTCGTCAGGCGCGGTTCGCACCGTGGTGTTTACCCACCACAAGCGTACCGCAACGCCGCGAGCGGTCAAGGGAAACCGGTCAAATGGGTCTTTATCAGCGAGCCTTGGTATTAGGCCTACGGCCCACCGTAATCTCCGGCAGTTCGCCGTCCCAGCGCTCCACATTGACCAGCAGGCTTCCCGCGATCGGGCCCTGGCCCAGTTTCGAGGTGCCCCGGTCCTGGGTCAGGACGTTGGGATTGCCGTGCCGGTCGAGCGATCCCGCTTTGTCCGGCTCCAGCGGGTCGTACCAGGCGCCGGTCTGGATGCGCGCCACGCCGGGCCGCACGTCGTCGCTGACGATGGCGCCCGCCAGGCAGGCGCCGCGCTCGTTGAACAGCCGAACGATGTCGCCGTCCGATATATCGCGCGCGGCGGCGTCGTCGGGATGAATCCAGACCGGTTCACGTCCTTGCAGTTTTGTGGCGCGGCTTAATCCGCTGATGTCCATCTGGCCATGCAGGCGGGTCGCCGGCTGGTTGGAAATCAGATGGAGTGGGAACTCGGCCGCCTTCTCCGCCCCCAGCCATTCGCGCGGTTCCAGCCAGACCGGATGGCCCGGGCAATCGTCATAGCCGAAGGAGGCGATTTTTTCCGAGAATATCTCTATTCGTCCCGATGGCGTGCGCAGCGGAAAGGATGTCGGGTCGGCGCGGAATTCCTCGAACATGACATAGGGTTTGTCGGGCTCGGGGAACTCCACGTAACCCTGTTCCCAGAACTCCTCGAAATCCGGCAGTTCGGCTTCGAATTGTGCGGCCTGCTGGCGGCAGACATCGTAGATATGGCGCAGCCAGTCCATCTCGTCGCGGCCTTCGGTGAAGGTCTCGCGGAAGCCCAGCCGCCCCGCCAGGCCACTGAAGATATCGAAATCGTTGCGGGCGTCGCCCAGCGGCTCAATCGCCTTGTGCATGGCCAGGATAAAGCGGTCGCGGGAACTGGCGGTGACGTCGTTGCGTTCCAGCGGCGTCGTCGCCGGCAGAACGATATCGGCGTGGCGCGCCGTCGAGGTCCACCAGGGTTCATGCACGATCACGGTGTCGGGCCGTTGCCAGGCCGCGACCAGCCGGTTGAGGTCCTGGTGATGATGGAATGGGTTGCCGCCGGCCCAGTAGACCAGCTTGACGTCGGGATAGGTGATGCGCTCGCCATTGAAATCGATCGTCTTGCCGGGCTCCAGCAACATATCGGCGATTCGCGCCACCGGGATGTTGAGGCCCGTGGGATTGCGGCCCACCGGCATCACCGGCACCGGCATCGGCCGGCGCGGGTTGCCCATGCCACCCTCGGCCCCGTAACCGAAACCGAAGCCACCGCCCGGCAGGCCGATCTGGCCAAGCAGGGACGCCAGAACGGTCAGCATCCAGTATGGCTGTTCGCCAAATTCGGCACGCTGCAAGGACCAACTGGCAGACAGCATGGTGCGCGTCGAGGCCATGCGCCGGGCCAGGCCGCGAATAGTTTCGGCGGGAACGCCCGACAATGCGGCGGCCCAGTCGGCATCGCGCGGCTGGCCGCCATCCTCGCCCATCAGGTAGGCTTGGAACGGTTCGAAGCCGGTAGTGTAGCGCTCCAGGAAGCCGGTGTCGTGCAGCCCCTCCGAGATCAGCGTTTGGGCCAGGCCCATCATGACGGCGGTGTCGCTGCCCGGCGCCGGGGCCAGCCATTCGGCTTCGATATAATCCGGCGCATCGCTGCGCAGCGGGCTGATCGAGACGAACTCGACGCCCGCCTCGCGGGCGCGGCGCAGCCAGGGCTGGGCGGTATGTTCGCCCGAACCGCCGGATTCGATCTGGGTATTCTTGATCGGCACGCCGCCAAACATCACCATCAGTTTGGTGTTTTCGGTAATGCTGCGCCAGTCGGTCAGTGGGCCGCTGACCACGCGGGCGGTGCCGACGACATGGGGCATGATGATCATGCCCGCGGCATAGGAATAGTTGGTAACCTGGCCTGTAAAGCCGCCAAGGCCGTTCAGGAAGCGGTGCAGCAGGGTGCGCGCATGGTTCAGCCGCCCGGCGCTGGCCCAGCCGTAGGAACCGGCGAAGATCGAGGTGTTTCCGTGGGCCTCGCGCACCCGCGCCAACTCGTTGGCGACCATGTCCAGCGCGGTATCCCAATCCACCGGCACGAAGGGCTCGGCGCCCCGGCCCGCGCGGTCGCCGTCCTTGCCCTTTTCCAGATATCCCTGGCGCACATAGGGCTGGTCGATCCGTGTTTCGTGATAAAGCGCGTCGGGTATGGCCTGGATCAGGGGCGCGGGGTCGGGGTCGCGCCCAAAGGGCCTCACGCCGGTAACCCGGCCATTCTCCAACTCCGCCGAAAAGGCGCCCCAATGGGTGGCCGACGGCTTCAACTGCTTATCCGAACCCTCAGGCATGGAATGACCCTCTCTGAATGTTTGACGGGGTCATAGCATAACGGATAGCGGCGGTCAGCCCTTCAGGGGGACGTCGGGCACCCAGCAATAGCCGTCGGGATCCAGGATGTAGGCCTCGCGCAGGCCGTGGGGTTTGTCGGCGGCGCCGGCCAGCACCGTATGGCCAGCGGTCCGCGCGGCGGCCTCCGCCTTGTCCGGGTCGCAGTCGTGGAGGCGCAATTCGGCACCGGCGCCCCGGCCTTCCAGGGCGGCAACGAAACCATGCAGCGGATGGTCTTCGTAAGTATGGTCGGCATGCAGCATCCATTCCGCCTGTCCGTATCGCAAGACCGCAAAATCGGGATCGGCATAAACCGACTCGGCCCCCAGCACGGTTTGGGCAAATTCCACCGCGGCGCCCATATCGCTGACCAGCAGGTTGACACCCAGCCCCTTCAGCCCGCGGCCGTAATCGTCCGCCGGCATCCATGGTGTTCCCGAATTTTTTGTCGCCATTCTATTTCCTCCTTATTTCGCACAAACAAAAACGCCCGCCGATTCGTCATCGGGGGCGTTTTTTTCCGTCAGTGCAACGGCAAATCCTTGTGCGGCTTAGGGCAATATCCGATCAAACGGAACCGGTCCGGTTCAGTTTGATCGGATAAAATTGCGCGCAATTTCAAGGGGCGAGCATCTTTATCCGATCTATTGGAATCGCATAAGCGATTCCAATAGATCGGATGATGCACTTGGATCGTTGAGCCGCCAAACGAGGCGAAGATGACAATAGTCGCCAGTTTTGAAATCGAATGCCTCCGGTTCGTCGGGCCGGATGGCAAGCCGGTCGCTGATCTGCCGGCCTTCGCCCGGGACAGGGGCATCGTGACCGGCCTGTACCGCTGGATGGTGCTGACCCGTGCATTCGACACCAAGGCTATCGCCCTGCATCGTACCGGACGGCTGGGTACCTACGCTTCCAGCGCCGGGCAGGAAGCAGTGGCGGTGGGCGTGGCCGATGCCATGGCGCCAGACGATGTTTTGTTGCCCAGTTTCCGCGAGCACGGCGCGCAACTGGTGCGCGGGGTCACAATGAAAGAACTGTTCCTCTATTGGGGCGGTGACGGACGTGGCTCCGATTTCGCCGGGCCGCGCCAGGACTTTCCGGTTTGCGTTCCAGTCGGCAGCCATGCGCCCCATGCCGCGGGCGCGGCGCTGGCCTTCAAGCTGCGGGGCGAGGCGCGCGCCGCCGTGGCGATCTTCGGCGACGGCGCCACCTCGAAGGGCGACGTTTACGAGGCGATGAACATTGCCGGGTCGTGGGCGTTGCCCGTGGTCTTCGTCGTCAGCAATAATCAGTGGGCGATTTCCGTTCCCCGTGCGGCCCAAACGGCGGCCGAAACCCTGGCCCAGAAGGCGATCGCCGCCGGTTTCGAGGGGCTGCAGGTGGACGGCAACGATGTCGTGGCGGTTCGCCAGGCCACGGCCGATGCATTGGGGAAGGCCCGTGTCGGCGGCGGGCCGACGCTGATCGAGGCGCTGACCTATCGGCTGGGCGACCATACGACGGTCGATGACGCCAGCCGCTATCGCGATGACGAGGAGGTCGGCCGCCACTGGAAGGAAGAGCCGATCGTGCGTTCGCGCAGTTTCCTGATTGAAACGCATGGCTGGACCCGCGAGGAGGAGGAGGCGCTGATCGGGGAATGCGGGGCCGCGGTAGGCGCCGCCGCGGACGACTATCTCACGGTGGCGCCGGAAGACCCCGGGGCGGTGTTCGACTGGCTGTATGAAGAGCTGCCGACCGCCTATGCGCGCCAGCGCACCGATATGCTGGCCGGGGAGTAGGGGAAGCGATGGTCACGGCGAAGCAGAAGGCAAAGACCATCCCGGAAGCCATGGACCTGACCATGGTGGAGGCGCTGAACCGGGCGCTGGCCCGCGCCATGGCGGAAGACGAGTCCGTCATCCTGCTGGGCGAGGATATCGGTATAGACGGCGGCGTGTTCCGCGCGACGGAAGGCCTGATCGCCCGTTTCGGCGAGGCGCGCGTGCGCGACACGCCCCTGTCCGAGGCGCTGATCGGCGGCCTGCCGGTCGGGCTGGCGGCCATGGGGTTCCGCCCGGTTGCCGAAATCCAGTTCATGGGCTTCGTCTATCCGGTGATCGACCAGTTGGTGAACCATGCCTCGCGGATGCGCACCCGCACGCGTGGACGGCTGACCTGTCCGATGGTGCTCCGCGCGCCCTATGGCGGCGGCATCCATGCGCCGGAACATCACTCGGAAAGCACGGAGGCGATGTTCGCCCACATTCCGGGCATCCGCGTCGTCATCCCGTCCTCGCCGGCGAAGGCCTACGGTCTGTTGCTGTCCGCCATTCGCGATCCGGACCCGGTCGTCTTTCTGGAGCCCAAGCGCGCCTACCGGGCGGCCAGGGAGTCGGTTGTCGACGATGGCGGCGCCCTGCCGCTCGACCGCTGCTTCGTCACGCTGAAGGGTGCGGACATTACGCTGGTCGGCTGGGGCGCGATGCTGGGCGAAGCGATGGAGGCCGCCGATATTCTGGCCGGCGAAGGCGTCGAGGCCGAGGTCATCGATGTCGCCACCCTGAAACCCCTGGATATGGACAGCATTCTTGCCTCTGTGAAGAAAACCGGCCGCTGCGTCATCGTCCATGAAGCGCCGCTGACCGGCGGCTTCGGGGCCGAGATCGCCGCCAGGCTGGCGGGCGAGGGGCTGATGCATCTGGTGGCGCCGGTCGAGCGTGTCGCCGGTTGGGACACGGTGATGCCCTTGCCGCGTCTGGAATCCCGTTACATGCCCTCGGCCGCGCGGATCGCCGCCGCCGCCCGGCGCGCCCTGGAGTATGCCTGATGGCCGATATCTTCAAACTTCCCGACCTGGGCGAGGGGCTGGCCGAGGCGGAAATCGTCGCCTGGCATGTCGGCGTGGGTGACCATGTGGTCACCGATCAGCCGCTGGTCTCGGTCGAGACCGACAAGGCGGTGGTCGAGGTGCCGTCGCCGCAATCCGGCCATATCGCGGCGCTGCATGGCGAGGCGGGCGACGTGGTCGCGGTCGGCGCGCCGCTGGTTGAATTCACGGGCGGCGCGACCGAGGACAAGGGTGCGGTTGTCGGAGAAATCCCGAAGGCGGCGGGCAAGGTCAAGGCCGTACCCGCCCTGCGCGCCTTGGCGAAGGAGCTGGGGATCGATCTCGCATCCCTGCGGGGAACCGGGCCGGACGGCGCGATAGTTCGCGCGGATGTGGAGGCGGCGGCGAAAGGCGCCGCGCCAGGGCGGGAGAATATTCGCGGGGTGCGTCGCGCCATGCTGCGCAACATGGTGCGCGCCGGGGCGGAGGTCGTGCCGGCTACCGTGACCGACGAGGCCGACATCGAATGCTGGCCGCCGAAGACCGACGTGACGGTGCGGCTGATCCGCGCCATGGCCGCCGGCTGCAAGGCCTCGCCGTCGCTCAATGCCTGGTTCGATGCGCAAACCGAAAGCCGCACCCTGCATCCCCATATCGACCTCGGCATCGCGGTGGAGACCGACGACGGGCTGTTTGCGCCGGTAATGCGCGACATCGGCAATCGCGACGCCGCCGATCTGCGGCGCGGGGTGGCGGCGATGAAGAAGGATATCGAGGCCCGCGCCATCCCGCACGATCAACTGGTGGGCCAGACCGTCACGCTATCGAATTTCGGCATGTTCGGCGGCCGCTTCGCCGATCTCGTCGTGGTGCCGCCGCAGGTCGCGATCCTCGGCGCCGGCCGGGCCGAGGCCCGCGTCGTCGCCATCGACGGCAAACCGGCGGTCCATCGCATTCTACCCCTGTCACTCAGCTTCGACCACCGCGTGGTCACCGGTGCCGAGGCCGCGTGGTTCCTGAACGCGGTGATCGAGGATCTTGAGAAGGAAAAATAGTCGGGAGATAAAGCCAATGAACGAACCCACCTTCCGCTTTTGCGATGAACTCGGCCCGAAGACGGTTCTGCATATCTACCAGCCCTCGCTGGGCCTGAAGGCGATCCTGGTGGTGGACAACGTCGCCGCCGGGCCGGCGATTGGTGGAGTGCGGATGGCGCCGGACGTTTCGCTGGAGGAATGTTTTCGTCTGGCGCGTTCCATGACCTTCAAGAATGCCGCCGCCGGGCTGCCCCACGGCGGCGGCAAGTCGGTGATCTTCGCCGACCCGGCCATGGAGCCCGCGCGCAAGCAGGAACTGGTCCGCGCCTTCGCCCGGGCGATCGGCCCGATTACCGATTATATCGCCGGCCCCGACATGGGTACCGACGAGACCGCCATGGCCTGGATCCAGGACGAGATCGGTCGCTCGGTGGGCCTGCCGCGCGAGATCGGCGGGATTCCGCTGGATGAGATCGGCGCCACCGGCTATGGCCTGGTGTCGGCGGCGGAGGTCGCGGCGGATCGCGTGGGGATCGATCTGAAGGGCGCGCGCATCGCCGTGCAGGGTTTCGGCTCGGTCGGTAAGCATGCGGCACGTTTTTTCGCCGAAAAAGGTGCGGTCCTGGTCGCCGCCGCCGATTCACGCGGGACGGTGGAAAACCCGGATGGGCTGGATGTCGAGGGCCTGATCGCCATCAAGGAACAGGGCGGGCATGTCACCGATCTGGAAGGCGGTGGCAAGCTGAATGTGGCGGGCATCGTCGGCGTCGATTGCGACATCTGGATCCCGGCCGCGCGGCCCGACGTGATCCACAAGGACAATGCGGGCGAGGTGAAAGCCAGACTGATCGCCCAGGGCGCCAATATCGGCGTCACGGAAGAGGCCGAGGAGATGCTGGCGGCGCGTGGCGTGCTTTGCATTCCTGACTTTATTTCCAATGCCGGTGGGGTCATCTGCGCGTCGGTCGAATATCATGGCGGTACGGAAGGTCAGGCCTTTCAGGCGATCGACGAAAAAATTCGCGCCAATACCGCGGAAATTCTGGACCGCGCCAAACACTACGCCATCCTGCCCCGTGCCGCCGCCATCGCCATGGCCGCCGAACGCGTCGAGAAGGCGATGAGCCTGCGACGGTGGGGCTGACAACAACCCCTCTTGCTCCATCCTTCAAGCCGGTTCATTCTGCCGACGGAAACAAAATTGGCAGGGAAGGCGTAGTCATGGAATTCGATCCTCTCAAGACGCGCGATCCGGGGCGGGGGCTGGCGCATGCGCCCAGCTACTGGGCGGCGACGGCGGGCGAGGCGCCTGGCGACGACGGGCCGCTGGACGGCGATATCGAGGCGGATGTCGCGGTGGTCGGCGGCGGCTATACCGGGCTCAGTTGTGCCTACCATCTGGCAAAGGCCGGCGTGAAGGTCGCTCTGCTGGAGGCCAACCGGCCCGGCTGGGGCTGCAGTGGGCGCAATGGCAGCTTCTCGCATGGCTCGCTCGGCCGGCTTGCCTATGGCGACTGGGTCAAAAGGTGGGGTGTCGATGCGGCGCGGGCGCTCCATGGCGAGGCCGCGGCGGGATACGCCACGGTGCGCGAACTGATCGCCGAGGGAAATATCGCCTGCGACGTCACCGAGGGCGGCTATATGAAAATCGCCCACCGGGAAAGCCGCATCGACTGGCTGCGCGACGAGTTGGCTGTGCTGCGCGATACCTTTGGCGCCAACGTCGAACTGCTGGACCGCGACGCGATCGCGGCCGACCATTTCCGGGGCAATGAGGCCTTCGCCGCCCTGCGCCATGCCGATGCGATCGGCCTGCATCCCCTTAAATATGCGCAAGGTCTGCTGCGCATGGCGCGCAAGGCCGGGGCCGCGGTCCATTCCGAAAGCCCGGTCGGTGAAATCCACCGGCACGGGGAGGTCCGGGTTCTGGTGACGCCTGGCGGGCGGGTGCGGGCGCGCGAGGTGGTGCTGGCCATGAATGGCTACGGGACGGAGCAGAACCGCGCGACAGCCGGGCGTCTGTTGCCCGTACTGTCCAACATCGTGGTGACCCGGCCGATGACAGCGAATGAAAAGGCCGAGGCCAATTTCGTCACCAGCCATATGATGTCCGATACGCGCAAGCTGCTGAATTATTTCCGCCGCCTTCCCGACGACCGCATCCTGCTGGGCAACCGCGGGCCCTTGCGCCCCACAAATACAGAGATGGACGCCCATCGCACCGAAATGCTGGGGACGATCCGTCGCAAATTTCCTGCCCTCCAAGCCATCACCGGGGACTATTTCTGGGGCGGCTGGGTCGCCATTACCATGGACTCGATGCCCCATGTTGCAACTGCCTCGGACGACGCGAAACTGCATTACGCCATGGGTTACAACGGCACCGGTGTCTCGGCGGCAAGCCATGCCGGTCGCCGGCTGGCCGAACGGCTGACCGGCGAAAACAAGATTCATCCCGTGCTGTCCAGGCCGTTGCCGCGCATACCCTTCGCGGCCTTTCGGCGGCTGGGCCAGGCGGCCCTGTTCCAATGGTACCGCTGGCGCGACGAACGGGATTGAGGCAGGCCGGATCATGACAGTCAAGGTGACCGCATTGCCGCCGCCCGCGGCGGGGCTGGCGATTGGCGTGCTCTGCGGGCTGGGGGCGACGCTGCTGTGGGCGGGGCAGGTGCCCGTCGTGGCCATTGCGGTGCGCGGCAACCTGCCGGCGGCCGACCTGGTGGCCTTGCGCTTTATCGTTGCCGGCGTGCTGTTGGCGCCGGTGTTGTGGCAAGGGCGCAAACATGGGCCAATGGCGGGGATCGGCTGGCGGCGCGGCATTATCCTGTCCCTCACCGGCGGGCCGGCCTTCCTGATGGCGCTGATGGCCGGACTGGTCTACGCGCCGGCCTCGCATAGCGCGGCCATTGTCAACGGCCTGACGCCGGTGTTTGCGGTGCTGCTGGGCATAAGCCTGCTGGGCTTGCGGCCGGGCGGGCGAGAGCTTACCGGCATCGCCATCGTGATCGCCGGTGTCCTGGCGCTGGGCTGGCAGAGCCTGATGACCGATATCGCGATGCAAGACGCCTGGCTGGGCGACCTGTTGTTTTTGGCCGCCGCCATCCTGTGGGGTAGTTACACCGTGCTGTGCCGCCGCTGGGATGTCCATCCCTGGCGCGGGGCCGCGGTTCTCAATGTGCTGGGGGCCGCTTACCTGCCTTTCTGGCTGCTGTTTTACGACAGCCATATTCCGGCCGCGCCCTGGGGCGAGATCGTCTGGCAGGGCTTCTACCAGGGCATCGCCACCGGCATCGTCGCGATCGTCATATATTCGCGCGCCATCGCGTTGATCGGCTCCAGCCTGTCCTCCCTGTTCTCCGCCTTCATTCCGGCGCTGGTCATCCTGATGGCGATCCCAGTACTCGGGGAACAGCCGGCCCCGCTTGAATGGATCGGCATCGCGCTGGCCACCGGCGGCATGGTGTTGGCGTTGGCCCGGCGGGGGTAGGGAAATCTGCGCCAGTGACGTATAATGCGCATGCTGTGAATGGTTGATCGTTTAGGAGGAATAAACATGAGCAAGGAAGTATTCGAAGGCATCAAGGCCGGACTGGAGGAAGCGCTGGCCCATATGCGGGGCGAGGAGACGGGCGCGGTGGTCCATACCGTCATGGTCCCCGTGGTGGATGTGCGCGCGGTGCGCAAGAAGCTGGGTATGTCGCAGGATGTTTTCGCCCGGCAGTTCGGGGTCAGCGCGGCCACCGTGCGCAACTGGGAGCAGGGCCGCCGCCGACCCGAAGGCCCGGCCCGGGTGCTGCTGCGGGTTATCGACAAGGAACCCGAAGCGGTGAAACGCGCGCTGGCGGGGTGAGACCGGTAAATCGGGGTGGAGCCCGGCCCGCGCGCGCCCTATATTGCTCGCCATGTCCAGTGAACCGACGATAACCGAAAGCGCCTGGCGCCGGCCTGAAGTCCTGCTGCTGCTGATGGCGGCGGCGTCGCCGATTGCGTTTTCGGCCTGGATGGCGCTGCTGAATAATTTTGCCGTGGAGCGCGCCGCCTTTACCGGGGCGGAGATGGGGGTGTTGCAGAGCCTGCGGGAA
>JADFVY010000434.1 GCA_015222795.1 Pseudomonadota bacterium
GTACGATATCGTTGGGTGACCGGGTGGGGGAGCGGGCTGGCGCGACCTTAACGAATTAATCGCTAATCGGGCTTTTCCTCACGCCCGCGCTGTTGGGCCTTTCGTTTGCGCAGGTTCTCGCGCAGTGCAGCCGCTTTGCGCGCCTGTCGGTCGTCCACCTTGCCCGATGCCGGCTTGCCGCTGCCGGCGGGCGAATCCTTTCTGTCTTTACCCATAAGAAACACTCCCTGTGGCATGGTGGCGGCGAATTGACGGCGGCGGTCGGCACGAACAGGCTGCTGCGCGGCGGCTATAGCGGCAAGAGGAACCATAGCAGGAATGAATTTTCTCGCCAAAGCGATCCTGTGGATTTTAAAGCGGGTGCTGTCGCTGCTGATGCCCCTGGCGCTGGCGTTTCTTGCCTTCATGGTGGGGGCCCTGATCATGGCCTTCGAACTCCCCCCCCACCAGGAAATCCGCAAGATGATCATCGCCGCGGTTTCGGTCGCGCGCTGGGCGCAGCTTGAGCAGGCGACGAGCGACGAAGACCACCCCCATATCATCGTGTCGGACGCGGGTGGCGGCAAGGCGCTGGGCCGGATCGACCGGGACCGTGCATATGGCGGCGTCACCATGGCGCAGACCTTCGCCAACGACCGTTTCGCCATGCTGCTGCTGGGCGAGAACGGGGAGCGGCTGCATCGCTGGGACGTGCCGGATGCAGTCTACGAGCAGATCGAGGCGCGCGGCTGGAAGGTGGACCGCGGTTTCCAGGAAATCATGGGCGGTCATCTATACGAAAGCGGCGACGTGCTGGGGATTATCTACCAGCAGGGCCTGTTTCGTATCGACCGCTGTTCCGGGCTGAAATGGTTCCGGCCGGGCCTCTATCACCACGACGCCAAGGTTGCCGCGGACGGGTCGATCTGGGCCTTGTCCGCCAATTACCTGGCCGAACAGCCGGGCGCGTATGCTCATATTGCCCCCCCGCATTACGACGATGTGGTAGTGCACCTTTCGCCCGAGGGCGAGGTCCTGGAGGAGATATCGCTGCTGGACGCCATATACCGGTCCGGCTATCAGGGGCTAGTGCTGGAAGGCAAGTCCTCCTATCCGGAATCGAAACAGGACGATCCGGCCCACAGCAACGATATAGAGATCGTCGGCGAGGCCTTCGCCGCGCGACATGACTTCGCCAACGCGGGCGACCTGCTGGTGTCCCTGCGTGCGGCCGATTCGATCGTCCTGATCGACCGCGGCACGAAGCTGGTGAAATGGGCGCTGACCGGCATGTTCCTGCGCCAGCACGACCCCGACCTGCAGCCGGATGGCACGATTTCAATCTTCGATAACCGCACCGCTCGCGGCCAGTTCAACAAGGCGGAACGCACGGTGGAGCCGCAGAGTTTCGGCTATTCCAGGCTGCTGCGCTTCGACCCCGCCAGCCAGCGCATCCTGTGGCAGTTCCAGGGCAGCCGCGAGGAGCCTTTCTATACCTCGGTCCAGGGCGACCACCAGATCCTGCCCAACGGCAATGTCATGGCGGTGGAAACCGAGGCCGGGCGTATCATCGAGATCGACCCGAAAACCAACGAGATCGTCTGGGAATGGTTCAACGTGGTGGAGCGTGGCGAGCGCAAGGATCTGGTCGGCCGCGTAACAAGAGCCTTCCGTTACGATTCGGATTATGCATCCTTCATCGGGAAAGACTGTCCGGCCGGAGACGGCTAACGCGTTATCCGTTAAGCTCGCTCACCCACCCACCGGGCCGGCAGGGTTGAGTACAAAAAAGCCGCCAGCCGCGTTTGTCGCGACCGGCGGCTTTTGTATTCGAAGCGAGACAGCTACAGCTTACGCCGCATGCTGCAGGGACTCGTCAATCGCGACATCCTCTGCCGGCGAAAGGATTGCAACCCGGTCGACGGGATCGGTCATGCATAGCGCGTTGATCAACTCTTCAGCATCGCCTGCATTCATATGACGAGGCGCATGATCGATCTTGCTGGCGACGCGCATTGACGCAAAAAACAAAGAAATAAGATTCATCAGTCAGAGCTCCCCTTTGACAACTACAAACCTAAAACGCACACACGAGGAGCAAATTCCACTTCCGTATAGGATTTTAACTTAAAATTTAATATGTAAGATTGCTTAATGTAACCTTATGGTCATACCGTCGTACGAGTGTCTGCTCTTTGGAAAGAGAAAATACCGAACTTATACCTTCGGAGAAGCTATCCGATTCTCGCGTAAAAGGGCCATGGCGCCGGTAAAACGCAAATTCAGCGCAACGGCATTTGTCGGCGCTTCGGGCCTCGCGTGGTTGATGGGCCGACAGCCCGCTTGCATGCCGCCATACGCTGTGGCATAAACCGCCCGCGCGCCGCCATGGGGCGCATGCGCGCATACGGAGCCGCCGTAGCTCAGGGGTAGAGCACACCATTGGTAATGGTGGGGTCGGGTGTTCAATTCACCCCGGCGGCACCATTCCCTCCCGCATTCAAGACCGGCATCCCCGCTTTACTGCCGTATAGTGTAAGCGGGAGTGAAATCGTATCGAGCCCGTTTTCTCTGCTATGCTGGCCGCATGACAAACGGCGACCCCACACCCGACAACATCACCTTCCGCACAGCGACCCGCGACGATCTGCCGGTGATTGTGCGGATGCTGGCGGACGACGGGCTGGGGAAGGGCCGCGAGCAGGCTGTCGAGCCCCTGCCCCGGGCCTACAGCGAGGCTTTCGACCGGATGGCTGCCCAGCCGGGCAATATCTATTTGCTCGCCGAGATCGACGGCGAGGTTGCCGGCTGCCTGCAGTTAACCATCATCCACGGCCTGAGCCGCACCGGTATGAGCCGCGCGCAGATCGAGGGTGTGCGCGTTGCCGCGGTGCAGCGTGGGCAGGGAGTCGGTGAGTCGCTGTTTCGAGAGGCCATCGATCGCGCCCGGCACGAGGGTTGCGGCCTCGTGCAGTTGACAACCGACAAGGCCCGGCCGGACGCGCTGCGTTTTTACGAGAAGCTGGGTTTCATCGCCAGCCATGAAGGCATGAAGCTGAACTTGTAACAGCGACGGCTACATCAGCAGGATCACCGCCGACATGGTGAAGAAGGAAAGGGCCGTGGAAATCGTCACGATCGTCGAGGCCTCGTCCCTGAACAGCCCGTAATGCTGGCCCAGCACAAAGCTGGTGGCGCCGACCGGGGCGGTGGCGACCAGCACGGCGACCCAGAGATCGTTGCCGGAAAGCCCAAACAAACCGGTCGCGATCAGCCAGACCAGCATGGGGTGGACGACTATCTTCAGCCCGATCAGGCTCGCCAGCATCGCCCGGTCGCCGGATATGCGCGCGCGCGACAGATGGCTGCCCAGCACGAACAGCGCCGTCGGGGCCGCCGCCGCGCCGAGGAATGTCGTTGCCGTTTCCACCGCCACGGGCAGCGGAAAATCGGCCAGCGCCCAGCCCAGCCCCAGCAGGATCGTGATCAGTTGAGGACTGCGCCGGTAGGAGTCGAACACCGCGCGAAAGGGGTGGCGGTCGGGGCCGCTATGGGTGGCGATCTCCATCAGCACCAGCGTCATGCTGTATATCACCAGGGAATCCAGCGCCACGATCATCAGCACCGGCAGGGTCCCGGCCTCGCCCAGCAGCCAGATAACGATCGGCAACGCCAGGAAGACATGGTTGGGCAGGCCGGCACTGACCGCGCCGAGTACCCTCTCGGCCATCGACCGTTTCCAGATCAGGGCCATCGCCGCGAAGGCCGCCAGCCAGACGACCAGTTGGCCCGCGAAATAGGCGGCCAGCAGCGGCCAGCTGAACTCGGCGATCGGCGCGGTCGCCAACAGCCGGAACAACAGCGCGGGAAGCGCGAAGTAGAACACGAAGCGGTTCAGTGTCGCCGCAGCCGTTTCGTCGACGACCCGGCGATAACCCGCCAGCCAACCAACGCCGATGATCGCGAAGACCGGCAGCACCGCGTTGATAATCTGTCCCAATCGAAAAACCCCGGAAAACGGCTATTTGGAGGAGAGCGCGATCCTAACCGTTTTGCGCATGGACGCCAGCGCGGATTTTGGTCGCGGGGCGGTATTTTTGCGTTAGGATCGGGACAACTGCGGGACAGGGACCATGAAGGACAAAAAAGACGATTCACCGATGCGGCCTTCAAGCCATCACGATCACCACTGCCGGCATCTGCATCACGACATGCCGTCGGACCCGGCCTTGCGCGTCAAGGCGCTGGAAAGCGTGCTGGTGGAAAAGGGGCTGGTGCGGCCGGAGGCGATCGACGCCTGGATAGAGACTTACGAAACCCATGTGGGCCCCCA
>JADFVY010000050.1 GCA_015222795.1 Pseudomonadota bacterium
CTAGTGTTGTGTATCAGGTAAATAGCACCCTTGGGATCGTGTTTCCCGTTTCCCCGGCAGGAGGGGGCGCGCGGGCGATGCTGGCGCATCGTCAAGCGCCCGACGCATCGAGGCGGCGCGACCCGCGCCTTGCCGGATGAACTCGCAAGGCCGTCCCAAGGGTGCTATTTACCTGATACACAACACTGGCTCAGGACGAAACATGACGGATAGCCTGAAAATATTCCTTGCCCAGCGGAACCCGACCGTTGGCGACATCACGGGGAACGTGGCGATGATCCGCGATTCGCGCGCGGCCGCCGCCGAAGCCGGCGCCGACCTGGTCGTTTATACCGAACTGGTTGTCTGCGGTTATCCGCCCGAGGATCTGGTCTTGAAGCCGTTCTTTCAGGATCGGGTCGAGGCGGCGGTTTCCGGCCTTGCAAAGGATACCCAAGACGGCGGTCCGGCGATGTTGATCAGCGCTCCGTGGCGGCGGGATGGCGATCTGTACAGCGCGACCTTGCTTCTGGATGGCGGCGAGATTGCGGCGGTCAGGTTCAAATACGATCTGCCGAATTACAGCGTGTTCGACGAAAAGCGCGTGTTCAAGGCGGGGCCGCTGCCCGGGCCGATGCCGTTTCGCGGCGTGCGGCTGGGGGTCATGATCTGCGAGGATATGTGGCAGCCGGACGTTACCGAATGCCTGGAGGAATCGGGCGCGGAGATTCTGGTGGTCGTGAACGGGTCGCCCTTCGAGAGCGACAAGACCGACATGCGCATGCAACTCGCCACGCGGCGCGTAACCGAATCCGGGCTGCCACTGATTTACGTAAACCAGATCGGCGGGCAGGACGAACTGGTGTTCGACGGCGCTTCCTTCGTGCTGAACGCCGACCGCGCCGTCGCGGCCTGGATGCCCGCTTTTTGTGAGGCCGGCCAGTTGACCGAATGGACGCGGGGGGGCGACGGTTGGGCCTGTGCGCAAGGCGAACGCAGCCTGCCCCCCGAGGGCGAGGAAGCCATGTATCGCGCCATGGCGCTGGGGCTGGCGGATTATGTGCGCAAGAACGGCTTTCCCGGTGTCATCATCGGCCTTTCCGGTGGTATCGATTCGGCGTTGACGGTGGCGGTGGCGGTGGATGCGCTGGGGGCGGACAAGGTATATTGCGTGATGATGCCCTCGCCCTATACCAGCGCTGAAAGTCTGGAAGACGCGGCGGCCTGTGCGGCTGCGCTAGGCGTGCGGCTGGACGAGGTCGGCATTATGCCGGCGATGAAAGCGTTCGACGAAATGCTCAAGCCCGTCTTCGGCGACCGCGCGCCGGACACGACGGAGGAAAACATTCAGGCGCGCAGCCGTGGCGTTATCCTGATGGCGCTGTCCAACAAGCTGGGCCATATGCTGCTGACGACGGGCAACAAGTCCGAAATGTCGGTGGGTTATGCCACGCTCTATGGCGACATGGCGGGCGGTTATTCGGTGCTGAAGGATGTTTACAAGACCGAGGTCTTCGCGCTGTCGCGCTGGCGCAACGAAAACCGGCCCGGCGATTTACTTGGGCCCGATGGCGAGGTCATCCCGGACCGCATCATCACCAAGCCGCCCTCGGCGGAGTTGCGCCCGGACCAGACCGACCAGGATTCCCTGCCGCCCTACGACGCGCTGGACGATATCCTGCGCTGCCTGATCGAGGGTGAGATGGGGCTGGACGAGATTACCGCGCGCGGCCACAAGCCGGAACTGGTGCAAAGGGTATGGCGCATGCTGGACATCGCGGAGTACAAACGTCGCCAGGCGCCGCCGGGCGTCAAGGTCACCAGCCGCGCCTTCGGCCGCGACCGCCGCTATCCGATCACCAACAGCTTTACGAAGATTCTCTGATATGACCGCACCCA
>JADFVY010000051.1 GCA_015222795.1 Pseudomonadota bacterium
ACCTCGGCCATCGAGGCGCGGGTCATGCGCGCGATATAGCCCATGCCGTAGAGCGCCATGGTCATCACCGGCAGGGTGAAATTTTCGAAGGTGACGTCGCCGGCCTTGGCGACCCCCTTGAATATGCCCAGCCAGGACGCAAAAATGACAGTGAAAATGATACCGCTGACATATTCCGGAGTCGCGGTCGTGGCGATGGAGAGCACGGATAACGACCGGTCTGTCTTGGATCCCTCGCGCATGCCCGCAAGAACGCCGATAATCAGCGCGCCAGGTACCATAATGACCATCACCCAGAAGGCCAGAATACCGGTATAACCCAGCCGTTCGGGCAGGATGTCGGCGACGGGTTTCCGGAAACGCGTGGAATGGCCCAGGTCGCCGGTCACCGCATTGCCCAGCCATTCGCCGTAGCGCACGATCAACGGCCGGCGGTAGCCCTCTTCCTGCAACCAGATATTTACCGCGTCCTGGGACATACGAACGTTGTTTTGCTCGAGCGCCAGCTTACGCAGGTTCGGTTCGAGATTGACCAGCGTGAAAACCACGAAGGTCAGCGCCAGCATGGTCGCCACCATCACGGCCAGTCGCCGTGCGACAAAGGCGAGCATTACGTCCCCCTGCTATTGAATAATCCGGAAAATGCGCGGGGGAAACGGGAAAATCCGTTTCCCCCTTGCAAGAAAGTAGAGGTCTATTCGAGCCAGACCCTGTCGAAATGCATCTCGAAGGCCTGATGCTTCTCATAGCCCTTAACGTTCGCCGACGTGTGCGAATACAGCGCGCGCCAGTAAGGCTGGATGATGACGCCTGCATTCTGGAGGATTCTCTCGAGATCCTCCATCAGGGCACGGCGTTTTTCGATATCGGCGGCGGCCATCGCAGCTTCCAGTTTTTTGTCGAAGTCCGGATTGCTGTACGCGCACTCGTTCCAGGCCTCTCCCGATTTGTAGGCCAGCGCCAGAACCTGCACGCCCAGCGGGCGCGGGTTCCAGTTGGTGGTCGAGAAGGGATATTTGGTCCAGTCGTTCCAGAAGGACGACCCCGGAATGATGGTGCGCTTTACCTTGATGCCGGCGTCGCGAAGCTGCGCCGCGATGGCGTCGGTGGTATTACGCCGCCAGTCGTCGTCGATCGAAATCAATTCATGCTCGAAATCGGCGAAGCCGGCCTCCTTGAGCATGGCCATCGCTTTCGCCGGGTCTCGCTTGACCGCCGGAAGTTTGAAATATTCCGGATGGACCGGGCCGACATGATGGTTTTCGGCCGGCTTGCCGAGGCCGCCATAACCGATTTCCAGCACCTTGGCGTTATCGACCGCGAGCAGCATAGCCTGACGGACACTCTGATTATCGTAGGGCTTGTTGTCGACGTTCATGCGAGCGACGATCGTCGCCGCGGTCACGGCCTCGTGCTTGACCAGATCCAACCCGTCCATGATCTCGACAAAATCGGAAGTGGTCTGATAGTTGACATTAACATCGCCGGCCTCGAAGGCCGAGACTTCCGCCGACGGATCGGTGCCGTAATCGGTCCATTCAATACCATCCAGCCAGACGTCGCCCTTCCACCAGCCGGGATTGCGCTTCACCTTGGCCGTGATGCCGATTTCAATGCTTTCCAGCAGGAACGGGCCGGTGCCGATCGGCTTGGTCTTCAGATCGCCGCCATTCTTCTCGAAATCGCGGTGCACGATCAGGGCCGGATAGTCGGCCATGCCGGGGATGATGGTGATATCGGGGCTCAACAACGTCAGCTTGACAGTGTGAGAATCGACCTTTGCGATCGCACCGTCGCGCGCGCCAAAGATCTCGATGACCTTCTCGACCTTTTTGGTCGTGCCATCTTCCTGCTCCTCATCGACCATCTCCTTGGTTTCGCTCTTCTTGTCGAGCAGAGCGCCCATGCGGCCGGCCATGGAGTTGCCCGGCACATGCTTCTCGCACCAGCGATTGAGATTGAAGACAACGTCGTCGGCGTTGAATTCGTCGCCATTGTTCCACTTCACGCCCTTGCGCACATTCAGGGTGTATTCAGTGGCGTCGTCGCTGACTTTCCACCCTTCCAGCAGCCAGGGCTCGAACGTCAAATCCGCGTTCCAGCGAACCAGCGCCTCGCACATCTGGCGCCCGACATTGCCCATCTCGCTCCAGTCATAGATGCGCGGATCCTTGATGTCCTTGACCGACATCGAGACCTTCAGGACGCCGCCCTTCTTGCCGGCAGCCTCGGCCACCGTCGGCACTGCCATGCCCAGCAGCCCATAGGCCGTCGCGGTGGTGGCGCCGAACGCGCTGGCAAGCACCAGAAACTCGCGGCGATCAAGTTTGCCTTCCTTGGCGGACTTCGCCCAGGGTTTGATGAAACGATGTAAGGGACCGCCGTCGCGGTCGGTAAATTTTCTGGCCATGCTTAATGCTCCCTGTTTAAATATTTGACGTTATCGTCGTTATGAATAGCAAGTTTA
>JADFVY010000435.1 GCA_015222795.1 Pseudomonadota bacterium
ACCTTGTCCAGTTCCAGCTCAACCCCGACACCGCCCTTGTCGGCCATCTCGACGCCCGACGAGGTCAGGCCCGCCGCGCCCATGTCCTGGATCCCCACGATCGCATCGGTCGCCATCAATTCCAGGCAAGCCTCCATCACCAGTTTTTCGGTGAAGGGGTCGCCGACCTGCACGGTGGGGCGTTTCTCGTCGGAATCCTGATCGAATTCGGCGCTGGCCATGGTCGCGCCGTGGATGCCGTCGCGCCCAGTCTTCGAGCCCACATAAACCACCGGATTGCCCGGCCCGCCAGCCGCCGAATAGAAAATCCGGTTGGCGTCGGCGATGCCAACGGTCATGGCATTGACCAGGATATTGCCGTTATAGGCCGGGTCGAACTCGGTCTCGCCGCCCACCGTCGGCACCCCGATGCAGTTGCCATAGCCACCGATGCCGGCCACCACGCCCGACACCAGATGGCGGGTCTTGGGATGGTCCGGGCTGCCGAATCGCAGGGCGTTCATGTTGGCCACGGGACGCGCGCCCATGGTGAAGACATCGCGCAGGATGCCACCGACGCCTGTCGCGGCGCCCTGATAGGGCTCGATGAAGCTGGGGTGATTATGGCTCTCGATCTTGAAGATCGCGGCCAGCCCCTCGCCTATGTCCACCACGCCGGCATTCTCGCCCGGCCCGCAGATCACTTGCGGGCCCTCGGTCGGCAGGGTCTTCAGCCAGACCTTCGAGCTTTTGTAGGAGCAATGTTCCGACCACATGGCCGAGAATACGCCCAGTTCGGTAATGTTCGGTTCGCGGCCCATGATCGTCAGGATCAGCGCGTATTCGTCGGCCGAGAGGCCGTGTTCGGCGACCAGTTCGGAGGTGATTTTCAGGGCTTGGGTATCGGCTGCGGCTGCGCTCATGCGGCAAGGGCCTCCACCAGCCCGGTGAACATGGCCTTGCCGTCGATCCCGCAATGTTTCGGGTCCACGGCGCGTTCGGGATGGGGCATCATGCCCAGCACGTTGCCGCGCACGTTCAGGATGCCGGCGATATCGCGAGCCGAGCCGTTGGGGTTGTCGTGCGGCGCATAGCGGAAGGCGACGCGGCCATCGCCCTCGAGGCGGTCCAGCGTGGCGTCGTCGGCGCAATAGTTGCCGTCGTGATGGGCCACCGGGATGGTTATCCGTTGGCCCGTGGCGAAGCCGCGCATGAAGGGCGATACGGTGCTCTCGACGACAAGATCGACATCGCGGCATACGTATTTCAGGCCGGCGTTGCGCATCAGCACGCCGGGCAGCAGGCCGCATTCGGTCAGCACCTGAAAGCCGTTGCAGATGCCGATTACCGGCACGCCGCGGTCGGCCTGTTCCTTTACCGCGCGCAGCACCGGCGATCGTGCCGCGATCGCGCCGGAGCGCAGATAGTCGCCGTAGGAAAAGCCGCCGGGCAGCAGGATGAGGTCGAGATCGGGAAGCCCGCTGTCGCGATGCCAGATCATCGCCGGGCGGGTCCCGAAGGCCGCCTCAAGCGCGACCGCGGCGTCACGGTCGCAGTTGGATCCCGGAAAAACGATAACCGCTGTTTTCATGTTCTGTCCCATGTGTGCAACATGTTTGATATAGACCACTAGCCGGCGATCAGCCGGCCCATACCCTGTTGAACGCACCCGGATAATCGATAACCAGCCCGTCGGAGTCCACCTCAATTTCCGCTGAGGAACCCGCGCGGAACAGTGCATCGTACCGGTAAAGTCCGTTATCCGGGCCGCACGGCCGGATGCAATGATAACGCTGGCGCACCGGGCGCGGCTCCAGGTTCGGAGCATCGATATAAGCCACGGAGATTTCCGCCGACTCGCCCGCCGCCAGGCCCAGGCGCCGGATCGGCAAGCTGTTGGTGAAGGGCGTGGCGTAGATATCGATTTCGTGGCACCCTGCCAGGGCGGACAGCGACTCGCCGGCCCCGTTCCACCAATCGCAGTTTTCGTCCACGATCAGTGACAATTCGGTGGGTCCGTCGGGTCCGTCCATCAAATTCAGCTTCGCCGATCGCATCTGCCAAGTGGGGTCGACGCGGATCACGTAATGCAGCCGGTAGGGGGTTGTCCCGTCATTCCGTCCCACATACATCCCGTCGGCCAGGTAACCTTCCTCGTCGCGCGTGAGCTTGAGATGTTCAATGCCCGGTCCGTCGCCAAGGTCCGTCCAGATCACGTGTTGCGCGGTCATCCTTCCAGATCGATGGAGTAGTTTTCGATGACCGTGCTGGCCAGCAGCTTCTCGCACATCTCGCTAATCCGGGCGCGGGCCTTGCCGGGGTCCGTCTCGTCCAGGTTCAACTCGATGAACTTGCCCTGGCGAACATCACCGACGCCATCGAAGCCCAGCGACTCCAGCGCATGGCCTATGGCCTTGCCCTGCGGGTCCAACACCCCGGCTTTCAGGGTTACGTGTACTTTGGCTTTCATCTGTAAGCTTCCCCGCAAACAGGTTACTGGATACTTTCCGACCCTTTCAGGTCTCCCGGGCCGCCCTCGGGCAGGATGCCCAGACGGCGCGCCACTTCCTGATAGGCTTCCTCGACCTTGCCGAGGTCCCGGCGGAAGCGGTCCTTGTCCATTTTCTCGTTCGTCTTGATGTCCCACAGGCGGCAATTATCGGGGCTGATCTCGTCGGCCAGCACGATGCGCATCTCGCCGCTTTCCTCGTAAAGCCGTCCGTACTCCAGTTTGAAGTCCACCAGTTTCAACCCGACGCCCATGAACAAACCGGTCAGGAAATCGTTGATGCGCAGCGACATTGCCAGCATGTCGTCGATATCCTGGGGCGTGGCCCAACCGAAGGCGGTGATATGCTCCTCCGAAACCAGGGGATCGCCCAACTCGTCCGACTTGTAGTAATACTCGACC
>JADFVY010000436.1 GCA_015222795.1 Pseudomonadota bacterium
CGACCGGCAAACAATCCCCGCTGGAAATCGTGCTGGCCGCCAACGTTGAACGCGCGGCCCTGCTGGCCGAGGCGGAAACCGCGACCGACCCGCATCGGGTCGCCGAAATCCATGAAAGACTGGCCGATAACGAAGCGCACCGGGCGGAGGCGCGGGCGGCGACCATCCTGGCCGGGTTGGGCTTCGACGAGGCGGCGCAGGCGCGCGCCATACAGGAATTTTCCGGCGGCTGGCGCATGCGCGTGGCGCTCGCCGCGGTGCTGTTCGCCGAACCCGACCTGCTGCTGCTGGACGAGCCGACCAACCATCTGGACCTGGAGGCCGCCATGTGGCTGGAGGGATTCCTGGCCAGCTATCCAAACACCATGCTGCTGGTCAGCCATGACCGCGACCTGTTGAACAAGGCGGTCGACGGCATTTGGCATCTGGAACGGCAAAAGCTGGTTGCCTATCGCGGCGGTTATGACCGGTTCGAGCGCACAAGGCGCGAGGCCATGGTCCACCAGTCGGCCATGGCGACTCGCCAGGCCTCCGAGCGCAAGCGCATCGAGGGTTTCATCGATCGCTTCCGCTATACGGCCTCCAAGGCCCGGCAAGCGCAAAGCCGCATCAAGGCGCTGGAAAAAATGGAGCCGATCGCCTCGGTGATCGAGGACCGCACCGAACGCTTCGACTTCCCCCAGCCCAAACCGCTGGCCCCGCCGATCGTAACCCTGGAAGGCGCGTCCACGGGCTACGATGCCGACAATCCGGTGCTGCGGGGGATGAACCTGCGCATCGACATGGATGATCGCATCGCGCTGCTGGGCGCCAACGGCAACGGCAAGACGACGCTGTTGCGCCTGCTGGCCAAACGGCTCGGCCCGCTGGAGGGCACGGTCAACCGGTCCGGCAAGCTGAAGGTCGGCTATTTCGCGCAGAACCAGCTTGAGGAACTGCCCGAGGGGCAAACCCCGGTCCAGCATATGACGGCCCTGATGCCGCTTCTCGGCGAGGCGCGGGTGCGCGGCCATCTGGGCCGGTTCGGCCTGACCGGCGACCGCGCCATCACCCGCATCACGGACCTTTCCGGCGGTGAGAAGGCGCGGCTTCTGTTGGCCACCATCACGCGCGACGCGCCGCATCTGTTGCTGCTGGACGAGCCCACCAACCATCTGGACGTGGACGCCCGCGCGGCGCTGGTACAGGCGCTGAACGAATATGAGGGCGCGGTGATACTGGTCAGCCATGACGCCCATCTGGTGGAGCTGGCGGCGGATCGGCTGTGGCTGGTCGCCGACGGAACCTGCAAGTCCTACGAGGGCGACCTGGAGGATTACCGCCGGCTTCTGCTGGACGAGGCGCGCGCGGTACGCCGCCAGGCGCGGGGCGAGAAACCCAAGACAGCCGTCAACAAGGCCGACGAACGCCGCCGCCGCGCCGAGGCCCGCACCGTCACCGCCAATCTGCGCAAGGCCATCAAGACGGCAGAGGCGCGGGTCGCGAAACTGCAGGCGGAGAAGGACAGCCTGCACGGTAAGCTGGCCGACCCGAAGCTCTATGACGGCCCGGCCAACGAGGTCTCGGCGCTGAACAAGCGGGCCGGCGAGATAGACCGGGATATCGAAACCGCCGAGGCGGAGTGGCTGGAAGCCCAGGCGGCGCTGGAGAATTCAGGCACCGGCTGATACCGGCGTACCTTTTTGCATTTTCCACCCCCTCCCCAACCCCTCCCCCTTCCCTCCTAGGGCCCGTGGACATTTAAGGGGTTCACACAGACTGTAAAATGTGATTCAAGCTTCCTTTTGCAGGGAGTTGTCATGAATTCGGATCG
>JADFVY010000437.1 GCA_015222795.1 Pseudomonadota bacterium
GCCGGTCAGGATGGCCGAGGCATAGGCGCCCAGCGCGAAGAATCCGGCATGGCCCAGGCTGATCTGCCCGGCATAGCCGATCAAAAGATTCAGGCCGATACAGACGATGGCGTTCAGCCCGACCAGGATCGCCACGTCGTAATAGAAGCTGTTGGGCAGGAACAGCGGCAGCATTGCGATAATCGCGGCCAGCGCCAGCATGCCCCCATGGCGCGCTGTTTTGAGACGGCTCATACCCGGTCCGCGCCCCGCTTCCCGAACAGCCCGTTCGGCATGAAAAACAGGGTCAGCAGGATGATCACGAAGGCCACCGCGTCCTTGTAGGCCGACGAGATATAGCCGGCCGTCATATTCTCGCTGATACCGACAATCAGCCCGCCGACGATGGCGCCGTAGGGAAAGCCCAGCCCACCCAGTATGGCGGCGCAGAAACCCTTCAGGCCCAGCATGATGCCGACCTCCGGATAGGCCAGCGACATTGGCGCGATCAGCGCGCCCGCGGTCGCGCCCAGGCCCGCGGCAAGCGCGAAGGCCAGCATCAGAATGCGCCGGTTGTTTACCCCGACAAGCTGGGCGGCCAGCAGGTTGAAGGCGACCGCCCGCATGGCGCGGCCGGTCATGGTGCGCGAGAAAAACCAGTTCAAACCCAGGATGACCAGAACCGTGACGCCCAGGATCCACAGGCTTTGCGGCGCGACCGCCGCGCCGGCCATGTCGATGGGCACGTTCCCCGACAGCGCGGGCACCGAGTGGAAGTTGCGCCCCCATACCAGTTGCGCCGCGCCGCGCAGGAAGATCGATGCACCGATGGTGATGATTATCAGGGTGACGATGGAGGCGTTGCGCGCCGGCTCGATGGCGAATTTCTCCAGCGCCATGCCGACCGCGACAGTGCCCATGATGGCCAGCGGAATCGACGCGGCCATCGGCATGCCGGCCTCTTCGAACAGGAACCAGGTCATCATGCCTCCCAGCATGACGAACTCGCCCTGGGCGAAATTGATCACCTGGCTGGCGTTATAGATGATGGAAAAGCCCACGCCGACCAGGGCATAGGTCGCGCCGACCGTGACGCCGGCAACAAGAAACTGCAGAAATTCCGCGTTCATAAGGCCCGCCAGAAAGACAAAAATGCTTCCCCGCCCGGCGGGCGGGGAAGCGCTACTCTAAATCAACCGGCGATTAATCCAACAGTTTCCAGCCGCCGTTCCGGATTTCGACCATCACGAAGGAATCGGTGTCGAGGCCCAGATGGTCCGTCGGCGACAAATTGTAGATGCCATCGACGCCGATATAGTTCTTCGTCTTCTCGATTTCGTCGCGGACTTTCGCCTTGTCGGTACCGCCCGCGCGTTCGATTGCGCCGACCACGATCATCAGTCCGTCATAAGCATGGCCCCCGAAGGTGGAGATCGGCTCGTTATACTTTGCCGTGTAGGCCGCCTCGAAATCGAGACCCAGCTTCTTCTGGGGATGTGAATCGGGCATCTGTTTGGCGACCAGCAGGGCGGCGGCCGGCAAGCGCATGCCTTCCGACGCGCCCTCGGTGCCCTTGACGAACTGCATTGAGGCCGACCCGTGCGACTGGTAATGCGGCAGGGTCATGCCAAGCTGTCCGTAGTTTTTGGCCTCGACCACCGCATCCGCGCCGAAACCGCAATAGACCAGAGCCTGCACGCCGGGCGCATTCTTGATTTTGGTCAGCGGCGCCGTCATGTCGGTGTCGCCCTTGCCGTGGGTTTCATCGGCGACGATCTCCATGCCGTATTCCCCGGCCAATTCGGTGGCGTTCTTGCGGCAAGACTTGTCGAAACCGCCGCTGCCCGCGAACAGCGCGATCTTGGAAAGTCCCTGTTTTTTGATATCCTCGTACATTTTCCGCACCGCAAGTCGGTCGGTATGCGGGGTCTTGAACACCCACTTCTTCACCGGATTGACGATTACGCCGGCGCCGCCGAAGGAAATGAATGGGACGCCGGCTTTTTCGACCAGCGGTATAACGGCCATCGTCTCGCCGGTGGTCGAACCACCGAGGATGAGATCGACCTTATCGTCATTGATCAGGCGCTTGACGAAACCCGCCGCCTTCTTGGCGTCGCCGCCGGAATCGTAAAGGATAAGCTCGATCTGCCGTCCGCCGACGCCGCCATTGGCGTTGATCCGGGCGACATACATTTCCAGCGTCTTCTTTTCCGGATCGCCAAGGAAAGAGGCGCCGCCGGTTACGGCCAGGAACGAGCCGATTTTAATGGTTTCCGCCGCGGATGCGCCGCCGGCGGCCATAATAATTGCGAGCGCCGAAACAAATCCCACGGCGCATTTGCCGAACAAATAACGAATCATTTTTTAATCTCCCTGCAGTATCAGTGTGTTGCCGCCTCCGCGTCCGCGCAGGACGGTGCGTCATTGTATCCACTCGACCCGCCGGCCATTTGGCCTTAATTCTTTTATGGTCTAAAAACCATATAGCCGATAAGAGATTGGTGCAATCCGTTTCAGGACGCGCTATTCTGTCACAGCTCATATGTGAACAAAGGGATTGTGAACCGTGGACGCCAAAGTGAAGACCAGGAGCGGCGAGGATAAGGACAGCGCCGAAAGGGAGGCGCTGGACGGGGCTGTTACGCGCCCCATGATCGGAAACGAGGCGATCGCGCGCGGCGCCTGGGAGGCAGGGGTCAGGGTCGCCGCCGCCTATCCCGGCACGCCCAGCACCGAAATCATGGAATTCCTTGGGGCCTACCCGGCGGCGGACGTTCATGTGCAGTGGTCGACCAACGAAAAGGTCAGCCTCGACGTGGCGATCGGCGGTTCATTCGCCGGCGTGCGCTCGATGACCGCGATGAAGCATGTGGGGCTTAATGTTGCGTCCGATGCGCTGATGTCCCAGGCCTATATCGGGGTCAATGGCGGGCTGGTGCTGGTGGTCTGCGACGATCCCGGCATTCACTCCTCGCAGAACGAGCAGGACACCAGAATGTTCGCGCGCTTCGCCCAGGTCCCGGTGCTGGAGCCTTCCGACGCGCAGGAGGCAGTGGAATTCACGCGCCGCGCTTTCGATATCAGCGAGGAATTCGATACGCCGGTAATCGTGCGCAGCACGACGCGGCTGTCCCATACGCGAAGCCCGGTAACCACCACGCCGCGCACCGACCATGAACCGTTCGGGTTCAACGAGGACACGGTCAAGAACGTGATTATCCCGCAGCATGCCAGGATGGCGCATCCACGGGTGCTGGCGCGCGAGATCAAACTGCGGGCATTTTTCAACAGCCCCGAATTCACCCGTTGGGAAGAGGGCGGCACCGAACTCGGCATCATAACCGCCAGCACCGCTTACACCTATGTAAAGGAAGTCCTGCCGGAGGCAAGCGTCCTGAAGCTCGGCTCTTCCTATCCGCTGGCGCTCGACAGGGTGCGCGAATTTTACGAGGCGATGGACCGGGTCCTGGTGATCGAGGAACTGGAACCGGTGATCGAGGACGCCATGAACGCCGCCGGCATGCCCGTCGAGGGCAAGGCTTTCTTCCCGCGCGTTGGCGAGTTTTCGCCGGAAGTCGTGCGCGAGGGTTTACGCAAGGCCGGCATTCTAAAAGGGGCCGAGGAAGACACGCCCTTCGCGGTGACGCCGACGGCCCGCCCGCCGGTGCTCTGTTCCGGCTGCCCGCATACCACCAGCTACATGGCCGTGCGCTCGGTGAACGCCCGCGTTACCGGCGATATCGGCTGCTACACGCTGGCCGCCGTCGATCCCCTGAAGGCCATCGATACCTGTGTGTCCATGGGATCGAGCATCGGCAACGCGGTGGGCATCGCCAAGGCCGGCCTTGAGACCCGGCCGATCATCGCGACAATCGGCGATTCAACTTTCCTGCATGGCGGCATCCCGGCGTTGATCGACGCGGTCTATAACGACGCCAACATCACCCTGATGATTCTGGACAATCACATCGTCGCCATGACCGGCGGGCAGGACCATCCGGGCACCGGCAGAACCCTGCGCGGCGAGGAAACCCACCGCGTCGATTTCGAGGAAATGGTCCGTGCCTGCGGCGTGAAATCGGTCAAGACGATCGATTCCTACGACATGGCGGCGCTGTATCAGGCGCTGCGCGAGGCCGTCGAGTTCAAGGGTGTCGCGGTGGTGATTTCCGACCGCCCCTGCGTACTGGATCCGATGAAAATCAAGGGCTTGCCCATGCAGGTCCGCGCCGACGGCTGCACCGCCTGCCAGTCCTGCATGAATCTCGGCTGTCCGTCGCTCGGCTGGTCCGACGAAGTGCTCGACGGATACCACAAGGTCACGATCGACGAGCCGACCTGCATCGGTTGTTCGCTCTGCGCCCAGATTTGCCCCTCAGACTGCATCCAGCCGGTGACAAACTAGTGGCGGGTAAGGGCAGCAAGGCGGCCGCGCCCAGCAACGTCCTGATCGTCGGGGTCGGCGGCCAGGGCGTCATCATGATGTCGAAGGTGCTGGCGCTGGTCTGTCAACGCCATGGCCTGCAGGTCAAGCAGAGCGAAGTGCATGGCATGGCCAAGCGCGGCGGCGGTGTGTTCAGCCATATCCGCTATGGCGAGACGGTGTGGTCGCCGACCATTCCCAAGGGCGAGGCCGACGTGCTGCTGGCGATGGAATGGTCCGAGGGGCTGCGCTGGCTCGATTATCTGCGGCGGGACGGCGGCTCCTTCATCGCCGACACGCGCCGGATCGTGCCGCCCTTCGCATTCCGCAGCCGCAAATACGGCTCGCAACCGTTCTATTCCCCGGAAGCCCCGCGCGAGGTAATGGAAATGGTCGGCAGCGGGTTCGCGCTGGATGCGACGAAAATCGCCACCGAACTCGGCGAGGCGCGGGCCGCGAACACGGTGCTGCTGGGCGTGCTGTCAACCGCGCTGGAATTTTCCGCCGACGACTGGCGCGAGGTGATCGCCGAAAATGTTCCGGCCAAGGCGCTGGAAGCCAATAAACTGGCCTTCGAGGCGGGCCGCGACTGGGCCGACGCCAGCCGCGCGTCGACGGTGGAGAATCGCCTCAAGGAATTGCCGGGCCGCGACAAGGAGGCGGCGGAAATTGCGCCCAAGACGGTCCAGTTCGACATCACCGGCGAGTGGTGCAAGGGCTGCGACATCTGCGTCAAGATGTGCCCGGAGCGCTGTCTCCGGCTGAACGACGAGTTGATCGTCGAACTGTCCGACCCGGAAGCCTGTACCGGCTGCCGGATTTGCGAGTGGCTATGCCCGGATTTCGCCATCCGGGTGCGCCGCGTACACGCTCTCGAACCGGTGGCCTGATCTGAAAATGTCGAACCGCACCCTCCCCGTCAATATCCAGGGCAACCACGCCTGCGCACTTGGCGCGGTGGCCGCGGGCTGCCGCTTCTATGGTGGATACCCGATCACGCCCTCCTCCGAGGTCGCCGAGCGAATGTCGGCGGAATTGCCGAAGGTCGGCGGCGTTTTCATCCAGATGGAGGATGAAATCGCCTCCATGGGGGCGATCATCGGCGCCTCGATGGGCGGCGCCAAGGTGATGACCGCGACCAGCGGCCCCGGCTTTTCCCTGAAGCAGGAAAATATCGGCTACGCCGCGATGACCGAGACGCCCTGCGTCGTCGTCAATGTGATGCGCGGCGGTCCCAGCACCGGCATGCCCACGCGGCCCGCCCAGGGCGACGTGATGCAGGCGCGCTGGGGCACCCATGGCGACCATCCGGCCATCGTGCTGGTGCCGTCGTCGGTCAGGGAAGTTTTCGACGAGACCGTGCGCGCCTTTAATCTGGCCGAGACCCTGCGTACACCGATCATCCTGCTGATCGACGAGGTGGTTGGCCATCTGGTGGAAACCGTCACCCTGCCCGAGGCCACCGAACTGGACCTGGTGGACCGAAAATGGGCGAAGGGATCGAAAAAAGGCTTCCAGCCCTATGCCGTTACCGAGGACATGGTGCCGCCGATGCCCCGTCCAGGTGACGGATTTCGTTCCCATGTCACCGGCCTGACCCATGACGAGAGCGGTTTCCCGACCCAGAAGCCAGAGAAAGTCGCCCAGGCCGTCGGCCGCATCCTGGACAAGCTGGAGCGGCATCGCGCGCTGATCGAATCGTACGAGGCCCTGCAGACCGACGATGCCGAACTGCTGGTCGTAGCCTACGGCATTACCGGCCGATCGGCCCGCAAGGCGGTGGCGATGGCGCGGGACAAGGGCATTAAGGCCGGGCTGATGCGCCCGATAACGCTCTGGCCCTTCCCGGAGGCGGCGTTGAAAAAGGCCGCGAAGAACGCCCGTCATGTGCTGGTGCCGGAAATGAACGCCGGGCAGCTTTGTTACGAAGTGGAAAGGATCTGCGGCACGGACCGCATCGCGCGCCTCAACCGGTTCGACGGCGAGGCTATCTCGCCCGCCCAAATCCTGGAAAAGATCGAGGAGTTAGCCTGACATGGCGGTGGCCGAAAGCGTCGATAATTTCGAGATCAACGATTATCTCCGGCTGGAGATGATGCCGCACTTTCTCTGCCCCGGCTGCGGCCACGGCATCGCCATGCGGGCGCTGCTCTGGGCGGTGCATGAGCTCGGCATCGACAAGGACAAACTCGCCATCGTTTCGGGCATCGGCTGTTCCGGGCGCATGGGCGCCTATGTGGACGCCAACACCTTCCATGTGACCCATGGCCGCCCGCTGGCCTTCGCCACGGGCCTCGCCCTGGCGCGGCCTGACCTGGAGGTCGTGGTTATCACCGGCGACGGCGACGCGCTGGCAATCGGTGGCAACCATTTGATCCACGCCTGCCGGCGGAATCTGCGCATGACCTGCCTGCTGCTGAACAACGAGGTCTATGGCATGACCGGCGGCCAGGTCTCGCCGACCACCAGCGAGAACCGCCTGACCACGACGACGCCGGGCGGCAATCTGGAGCCGGTCTTCGACGCCTGCAAACTGGCCGAGGCCGCCGGCGCGGGGCTGGTCGGGCGCGAAGTGACGCTGCAGACCCCGGCGCTGAAAAACATGATAAAAGAAGGGTTGGCCTATCCCGGCTTCGCCTTTCTTGAGGTGATTTCCGACTGTACCGAGATATACGGCCGCAAGAACGACCTGGGCAATTCGCCCGAGATGATCCTCAGCCAGAAGAAATCCATGCGGCCCGACTCATACGGCACAATTGTCGATGAACCCTTCCGGCCGAACAGCCTGCCCACCGGCGTGCTGGCCCGCAACGACCGGCCGGAATATGGCGAGACCTACCGCAACTTCGCGAAATCCCAGCAAGGCAGGGCGAAATGAGCGGCTTCGAGATCCGGTTCAGCGGCGCCGGCGGTCAGGGGCTGCAGCTTTGCGCCAAACTGCTGTCGGCGGCGCTGGCCCGCGAGGGCAAAACGGTGGCCGCCTCCCAGGGCTACGAGCCAACCTCCCGTGGCGGACTCAGCCGCTCCGACATGGTGGTCAGCGACAAGGGCGCGGCCGAATATCCGCTGGTCACCGCGCTGGACTATCTGCTCGTGCTCGACCGGGCCGCCGCCGGTCTTTCCGAAGGGCTGGTCCGCAAGGACGGGCTGATCCTGGCCGACACAAGGCGCGTCGACAAAATACCCGGGGGCAAGTACGAAATCAGGCAAATGCCCTTCAGCGAAACCGCGATGCGGCTGGGCAACGAGCGCGTCGCAAACGTCATCGCGCTATCCGCCCTGATCGCCATCAGCGGCATCTGCACCCGCGAAACCCTGGAACAAACCATCCGAACCGGCACCCCGCCGAAATTTCTGGACCTCAACATAGAGGCCATGAACGAAGGCTACGCGATGGCGGATGAAGAGGTGGCGGCGGCGTGATGTAGAGGCCGGCGCCTACCAGTAATCAGACTACCTCGAAGGCGAAAACCTGCGACAGCAGGACGTCCTCGCCAAGCGGCGTTGAGTTATAACGCGCCGACGCGCCTACCCGGCGCCATTTTCCGGCCTCCTCCAGCGCCCGCGCCTTGGTCTCGAAGGTTTCGCCCAGATAGCTGCGCGATATCGAGAATACGATGTGCCCGCCGGGCCGGGTGACGCGGATTATCTCGTCGAGGCCGTCGAGCGGCGCGTGGCCCTGGGTGAAAACACCGCTGGCCACGGTGGCGGCGAATGCCCCGTCGTCGTAATCCAACCTTTGCCCCAGCAGGCCGGGTCGCAATTCCCGGTAGATATCCTTGGCGGTGGCAAGGGCCAGCATGCCCTTCGACGCGTCGAACCCGTGCATGTTGGGATAACCCAGCGCGATCAGGATTTCACCCATGATGCCGGTGCCGGCGCCGGCGTCGAGCACCGGATCGCCGCCGGCGGGCTGGTGGCGGGCCAGCATGGCGGCGACCATGGCCGGGTGGCTGTAGCCGGAGCCCCGCATATGTTCTTCATACTCCTCGGCCCAGCCATCATAGATTTCGGCGGTCCGTTCCGGACTGTCGGACGCATAGACCTTGTGAAGCTCCAGGGTTTTTTCGTCGGGTTTTGAATTTGTCATGGTCTCCCCTTTTGTTTCGCTGATGATAGCAGGAGATTATGTCTTGGGGAACGGTGGAGCGGAATTCTGGCCTGCCATGGCGCCTTCCCCTATAACCGCCTCCATGAATGCGCCCGCCTACAGCGAATCCGTCGGCATTGCCGGCTGCGGGGCCATGGGGCTTCCCATGGCGCGGAGCCTGTTGGCGGCGGGGATCGACGTGTGCGGCTTCGATGTGCGCCCGGCCGGCGAGTTCGGCGATTTCGCTGGGCGCATGGTCTCCGACCCGGCGGAATTCGCGGCGCGCTGCCCGACGGTGATTTCCGTGGTGCGCGACATCCGCCAGACGCTGGATTTGTGCTTCGATCAGCAGGCGCTGTTCGCGGGCGCGGCGCGGCCCCGGCGGCTGGTCATCTCCTCTACCCTCTCGCCGCGCTTCCTGGGCAAGTTGGCGGCGCGGCTGCCGCAAGGGACCGAACTGGTCGACGCCCCCATGTCCGGCGCGCCGGTCGCCGCCAGGGAGTCGCGCCTGACTTTCATGGTCGGTGGCGATGAGGCGGTGGTGGGTGAATTACGGCCGCTCTTCGAAGCCATGGGCGAGGCCATACATTATCTGGGTGGCCTCGGCGCCGGCATGACGGTCAAGGTCGTCAACAACTTTGTCGCTGCCAGCAGCGTCATCGCGGTGCGCCACGCCATCGCCGCCGCGCAAGCGCTGGGCGTCGCGCCGGAGGTGCTGACAAAGGTCATGGCGCAAAGCTCGGGTGGAACATGGTACGGCGATAATCTGGCCGCCATCGACTGGGCCGATGAAGGCTACGACCCGGAAAACACCATCGGCATCCTGGAAAAGGACGTGAACTCCTTCATGGACGCGCTGGCCGGTTTGCCGGATTTCGAGGGCGGGGAGCAGGCGGAAATGGTGATTGGAAATTTGAGAAGACTACCACCCGTCGACCGCTAGGCCGCTATAATCAGGCGCCGAGCGACCTCGTCCTTCGAGACGCCCTTCGGGCTCCTCAGGATGAGGCCTCAACATTTATGCCCTCGTCCTTTGAGACGCCCTTCGGGCTCCGCAGGATGAAGCTTCAACATTTATACCCTCATCCTGAGGAGCCCCAACGGGGCGTCTCGAAGGACGAGGTCGCACCGCTGTTTAATGCAGCCCCCTCACCCCTTATAAAACGCCCCGAACGCCCCGAACGCCTCGATCGTGCGGTCCACGTCCTCAGCCGTGATATCCAGGTGGGTTACCATCCGCGTTTTCGGGCGTTGGGCGGCGATGATTATCCCGCGGGCGGCCAGGTGGGCGCGCAGCGGCTCCAGGTCCTCTTCGGCGGGTGCGATGAAGACCATGTTGGTTTCGGGCGCATCGACATCCAGGCCCTTGCATGCGGCCAGCCCCTTGGCCAGACGTTTGGCGTTGGCGTGGTCCTCGGCCAGGCGGTCGATATGGTGGTCCAGCGCATAAAGGCAGGCGGCCGCCAGTATTCCGGCCTGGCGCATGCCGCCGCCCAGCATCTTGCGGCCGCGTCGCGCCCGGGCGATAAAGTCCGCGGGGCCCGAGAGCACGGAGCCCACCGGCGCGCCCAGCCCCTTGGACAGGCAGAGCGAGACAGAATCCGCGTGAGATGCCACGGCCGCCGGCGGCAGACCCAGCGCCACCGCTGCGTTCATCAACCGCGCGCCGTCCAGATGGACCGATAAACCGTGCCGCCGCGCCACGGCCGCGATGGCTTCCTGGTTCTCGATCGTCTGCACATGGCCCGACACGGTATTCTCCAGGCAGACCAGCCGCGTGATGGGGTAATGAAAATCGTCCGGCTTGATCCGGGATTCCACCTGCTCGGCGGTAATCGCGCCGCGTCCGTCGATCGCCAGCGGATGCACGGCAATGCCGCCCAAAACCGACGCGCCGCCGCCTTCCTCGGCATAGGAATGATAGGTCTCGCCGGCGATATATTCCTCGCCGCGCTGGCAATGGGCCAGCAGGGCCAGAAGATTGCTCTGGGTGCCGCTGGCCACGAACAGCCCGGCCTCCTTGCCCAGCAGCGCCGCGACCTTTTCCTCCAGCGCGGTGACGGTCGCGTCCTCGCCATAGACGTCGTCGCCAACCTCCGCCTCGGCCATGGCGCGGCGCATGGCCTCGCCCGGCCGGGTCACGGTATCGCTGCGCAGATCGACGATGCGGTTGGACGCCGACATCCCGGCATTGGTCATTCCGGCATAGGACATGGCTGAGCTGTTTCCCTTGTGACTGATTCCCTGCGTTCCATTGAACATCAGGCGCGGCCGCGCGGAAAGTTATTTATAGCGAAAGCGGTGCTTGACCCGCGCGGCCGGGACGGGTCCATTAACACGAACGGCATCATATCGGAAAACCATGATCGATCTTTTCTTCAGTACCGATCTGCGCGCGTGCATCGAGGCGAATCTTTCCGCCTTCAAACGCCACGCCATAGCCGACGAATCCCTGCGCCACGCGGCGGTCGCCATCGTGATTGTCGAGGGTAATGACGGCCAGGCGGTGTTTCTGTTGACCACGCGCCCCGCCGGCCTGCGCCGCCACGGCGGGCAGTACGCCTTGCCGGGCGGGCGGCTGGACGAGGGCGAGACGGCGCCCGCGGCCGCGCTGCGTGAACTGGAGGAAGAGCTTGGCCTGACCCTGGGCCAGGACCGGATCATCGGAACCCTCGACGATTACCCGACCCGCTCCGGTTTTCGCATAACCCCGATCGTGGTCTGGGGCGGGGACGCCGGCGCGATCCATCCCGACGCGGAGGAAGTCGATCAGGTTTATCACATTCCGCTCGCCGATCTGATGAGCCCCGACATCCCCCATCTCGAGCCCGGACCGGACGACCACCCAATTCTTTCTGCCCCGCTGGCGACCCTTGGCCATCAGGTCTTCGCGCCGACCGCCGCCATGCTATACCAGTTCCGTGAAGTCGCCCTGCTGGGTCACGATACCCGCGTCGCCCATTACGACCAGCCTGCCTTTGCCTGGAAGTAGGCTTGGCGGTATCCGGCGTATTTATGGCGGTGGCGGACAAATGGGAATCGGCATGCGCGCATAGTCGTGAACCCCGGCTCTAATTTGCCGTTTGTTGAAACAGGGAGGTCCCCATGACGCGCTATTCCGCGTGGAGTGTGATCAAGAACGGATTGACTGGCCAGAAGGGCTGGGACCGCGCCTGGCGCGACCCGGAGCCCAAGGAAAGCTATGACGTAATCATCGTGGGCGCCGGTGGGCACGGCCTGGCGACCGCGTACTATCTGGCCAGGGAACACGGCATCCGCAATGTAGCGCTGCTTGAGAAAGGCTATCTCGGCGGCGGCAATGTGGGGCGCAACACCACCATCGTGCGTTCCAACTACATGCTGCCGGGCAACACCGAATTCTACGAATTCTCGGTCAAGCTCTGGGAGCAGCTTTCCCACGAACTGAACTACAATATCATGTTCAGCCAACGCGGCCAGATCGTGCTGTTCCATTCGCCGGCGGCCCGCGACGCGATGGCCAAGCGCGCCAACACCATGCGCATGAACGGCATCGACGCCGAGATGCTGACCCGCGACCAGGTGCGCGAGCGCGTGCCGC
>JADFVY010000438.1 GCA_015222795.1 Pseudomonadota bacterium
CTGTCGCGTTGAGGGGATAGTAATGACGTTCGTTACGACACGAAACATAATGCCGTCATTGCGAGGCGCAAAGCGCCGCGGCAATCCAGACTACCGGCGGAAAATCTGGATTGCCGCGTCGGCTTCGCCTCCTCGCAATGACGAGCCGCAAATTTGGGTAATGGAGAGCTGATCCATGCATCCGGCATTTTCCGTCATCTTCTTCACCACCGCCTCTGGCGCGGGTTATGGGCTGCTGGTCTGGCTCGGCCTGTTCGGCGCGCTGGGGTTACTGCCGGCCGACCGCTGGTTCGGCGTCACCGCATTCGGGCTGGCCTTCGGGCTGGTGACGGCGGGATTGCTCTCGTCGACCGCCCACCTCGGCCATCCCGAGCGCGCCTGGCGGGCGCTGACCCAGTGGAAATCCTCGTGGCTGGCCCGCGAGGGCGTGATGGCGGTGCTGACCTACATTCCCACCGGCCTCTACGCATACGGCTGGGTCATGCTGGAGCGCAATGACGGCGTCTTCGCCGCATCAGGCGTAATCGGCGCCCTGCTCTGCCTGATCACGGTCTGGTGCACGGCGATGATCTACGCGTCCCTGAAGAGCATCCAGCGCTGGTCGAACAGGTTCGTGCCGCCGGTCTACCTTGCGCTCGGCGCGGCCACCGGCGCCTTGTTGCTGGCATTGCTGGCCCATGCGTTCGGTTACGGATCGGTGATTATCGATGCCACCGCCCTGGCGGCGCTCGCGCTCGCCGCCGCGCTCAAACTGGCCTACTGGAACATGATCGCGAAAAGCGCAAGCGAAAGCACAACGGCGAGCGCCACCGGGCTTGGCAAGCCGGGTCTGGTGCGGCTGCTGGACGCACCTCATACCGAAACGAACTATCTGATGCGCGAGATGGGCTATCGGGTGGCGCGCAAGCATGCCGACCGGTTGCGCATCATCGCCATCGTCGCGCTGTTTGCCTTACCGTCCATTTTGTTGTTGGCCGCCCTACTTGCCGGCGGGTCCTTTCCCGCTACATTGCTGTTGGCGGCTGCCGCGGTTTCGGCCGCCGCCGGTATTCTGGTGGAACGCTGGCTGTTCTTCGCCGAGGCGAAACACACGGTCACGCTATATTATGGCGAGCAATACGCCTGAGAGTCTGGCCCGAAATATGTTGAAGAAACCCTGGCGGGTTATATATGAGAATTAACTAATATATTTAGAGGGAATGAGAATGACCACCGTACAGACTGTCGACGCCAACACGCTGAACGACTGGATCGGCCAGGATGATGTTCTTCTGATCGACGTTCGCGAACCCAACGAGCATGCCCGCGCCCATATCGCGGCCGCGGTGCTGATGCCGCTGTCTAAACTCGGCGGAACCGAACTGCCCGACGCCGGTGGCAAGAAGGTAGCAATCGTCTGCGCCTCGGGCGCGCGTTCGGCAATGGCGGCCGAACGGCTGTTCGCCCGGCATTACGATCATGTCTATAACGTCGATGGCGGCATGATGGGCTGGCAGATGGCCGGACTGACGGTTGCCCAGTCCGAAAACACCGCTTCGGGCGGCAATGGCGGGTTCTTTTCGAGATTCCTCCAGCCCGGCTGACGGCGCGCGGCCGGATTGCGAAGCAATTTGCATTTCCATACGGCCGACACCCGTGATTTTACCTGCGGAAACCGATACTCAACCCTGCTCGAATGGCTGGCACGAAAAATGCTTGTCTACCGACAATAATTTGTCCGGTAAGAAAAAGCATATTCATGAACGCATTCGACCCCACATTTCAGTATCTCCCGATATTGATTGAAATCGTTACCGAGATCGATGCGCTGGACGATTTGACGGCGGCGACGGATTTGCACCACGGCCTGACGCCGGACTGCGACACCCATCTTCTGTGGCTTTCAAACGACAGCAATGAAGACCAAAGCCGGCGGAACAGCCATCGGTTATGGAAGAACGATCCCAAATTGCCCGGGGAACTCCAGACTTTATTCGAGAGCTTGCAGCCCGATATCGTTCATACTCACCGTTTTGAAGAACTGATAACCGTCGGCCATGCGGCGAGGCAATCCGGCATATCCCAAATTGTTCATTCGGTTTGCGGCGAGGTAACCGGCGCCGAAAATTGCCAACTTGAGCAGTTCACCGCAGTCGTGGGGGAACTTTCCCCCCTGCTTATAGCACCCAGTGAAGAGGCCGCCGAGCGGTTGCCTGCCTCGGCGCAAATCGAGATCCTGCCGGCCGGCGTCGACTGCGAACGCTATGCGCCCGGCGATCAGGCCCGCGCGCGCCGCAAGGTCGGACTACCCGGCGAGGCCCGGATAATCGGCTGCGCCAGCCCCTTGCATGGTCTCGAAGCTCTATTGCATAGCATGTTCAGAATGGACGGCACCGTTCATCTGGCCCTGTTCGGCCAATCGCGCCCCACCCGCGAGCAACGCCTCCTGATCAATAGGTTGGGCCTGGACGAACGGGTGCATGTGCTTGGCGCATGGGCCAGGCCGGAGTTGATTTTCCAGGCAATCGACATCTATTACCATGGTCCCTCGGGCGACTGCCTGCCGCGCGCGGTGTTGGCCGCCCAGGCTTGCGGCAAGGCGACAATTGCCTGCTCACCGACGGCCAGCAGGACGTTGTGCCCGCAAACCGGCCGGCTGACGCCCACCCAATATATACCCACGCTATTGCACAGCCTGCAGCGCACGCTGGACTCCAGCGAGCCGGAGCTGACCCGGCAGTTCATCCTGGATAACTGGAACACCGCCCAGTCGCTGGAAGGATACGCCAGACTGTTTCACCGGATCACCGAACGGAACCCGCAACAACGGCTCCCGGCCTGACCGGCCGACTCAACAGGCCTTCTCGATCAGCAACCCGCGGTCGGCCAGATCGTCGACCAGCGTTCTGACATCGCTTTCGATCGCCTCGAAACCGACATCGGGATAGGCCTCCTTGAGGACCGTTACCACGTCGTCCAGGCCATGTGAGCCGTCAAGCAGTCGCCACACCCCCGCACCGAGACCATTCAGGTGAAAAATCGTCTGCCCGCCTGGATTGACCAGGAATAAATCGGCATCGACCAGATGTTCCGTCAGACCTTCCCGATGACTGAATTGCCGGCCCGCGGGATTGCGCGGACCGGAGGGCCGGCGGCGGACCTTCCTGGCCGTTGACGATTTCGTCTGGTCGTCCTGATCCGCCGCGGGCGTGCGCCAGATCGCAAAACGGGCGCGCAGGGCGTTAACGGCCTCGTGCGGGTCCGACCAGGACAGACGGAAACAAGGCACGTCGCCGACGACCCGCTCCACATTCCCCAGCAATTCGTCGGCGGACATTCCCTCGCCGAAACTGTTGAGCAGCAGGCGCTTTAACAGCTTGCCACTGGAAGCCGGACTGAGCGTCGCGGCCGACGAGGCCGAGCGATCCAGCATGACAAAGGCGCGGATTCTAGCCGTCTGGCCGAAGGGCGCCAGGGTGTCTTCGCCGGGCGTCAGATAGCCGACTTTATCGCTGCCGCTGTCCAACCGGGCCTCGATCGACCCGCGCAGGGGGTACTGCAATTCCTCGGGCAAGGGCAGTTGAAGCCGTGGCGCCATGCCAAGGCTCATGCCCTGCGGCTCTTCGACCGAGACCGGCAAAATTGAGTCCGCGAAAACCTTGCTGCCATTGAGCGCCAGGCAGGCCGCCAACAGGCTCTTGCCGGACCGCGGGCCGCCGACAAAAACGACGATCTGGTCACCGAACGCTACCGCGGCCACTTCCAGCCACAGCATCCCGGAATGTTCCAGAAACCAGCCCCTCGCCACATGGGTGGCAAGCCCGTGGGCCAGTTCGGCGACGTCGTCATAGCGCAGTTGCTTGCGCAGCCAGGGCGCTTCGAGAACATAGGTTCCGTCCTCATGCATGACATTCAGCAACGCGCCGGGATTGCCGACCTTTGGAACCTCGCGATAAGGCCAGCCGGCGAAGACCCGCATCAGATGCGGCAGCACCTTCATGCCCTTGGCAAGTTGCACGGGCCGTGACATCGAATCAAAATTTAAAAGCAATTTTCTCTCCCCTTTTATCTTGTCCATCGTGCGGGACCAATCCGAAGGGGGGCCGGAAACGAGAACAGGAGAACACCCCCGGCCGCCCCTTGCGGTTTGGTTCAAGACAAACAATCAGGCGGCGACACCAATCTCCACCGCCGGCATCGACGCTACAGCGGTAGACCGCAGTGCAAGCAACGTCGGCGCCACATAGGCGCCCACGGAAGCCAGTCCGAGCCGGGCAAGCGCCCGCCTCTGTTTGCTGTCGAGGATACCGGCTTCGCCGGCTGTGCTTTTGTTATCGGTAACCAGTTTTTTAACGTCCATTTTATCAAACTCCACTTTAAAGCGGTTATGTTTACGCACCCGGGGCGTTGCGATCCCCGGCGAAAACACAGTCGCCTTGTTCGTGGAGTCAGACTCCGACGTGCCTCTGCCTGTCCCGATTTTATGACCCGCCAGTGCCCGGATTTTCCGGTGCCTGAGAAGCCTTTCGCCGTATTAACCGCTTTCCCTTTGGCCCCTGACCAAAACGGCATCGACGAAATTGTTTTACGCCCTTAGATTAACAGAATCCGGCCCGATGCCGGAGTCCAATCGTTTACAATTTGTTATGAAATCCAATCTATTCCCTCGCAACGAAAATAAATTCCGGTTTATGCGGTCTCCAGTTTTTCGGGCTGAATCAAGAGCCCCTGGTCCACGAGATCCTGCACCAGCCTGTCCGTATCGCGGTCGATTTGATCCGTCGAAACATCCGGGAAAGCGCTATGGAGAAGGGTTTTCGCCTCGTCCAGTCCGCACTCACCGTCAAGCAGACGCCACACGCCGGCGCCGACCAGATTGAGATGATAAACAGACTCACCGGTCTGGTCGGTCAGGAAAAGGCC